>JACCVN010000561.1 GCA_013698165.1 Parachlamydiaceae bacterium
GCTATACCACTATCGGAGAAGGGACAACAATATACCCTTCCGCCAGTATAGGTACAAAAACACAAGATCTCAAATTTCGTGGGGAAAAAACTTACGTTACTATTGGTAAAAATTGTGAAATTCGCGAGTTTGTGACCATTAATTCGTCATGCCAAGAAAGCTCGATCGTTTCCGTTGGCGACAACTGTTTGATCATGGCCTATGCGCATGTTGCCCACAACTGTACCGTTGGCAAAGGAGCTATTCTGGGCAATAATGCCACACTTGCCGGCCACGTCACAGTTGATGACTACGCGATTATTAGCGCATTTACGCCAATCCATCAGTTCTCGCGTATCGGCAGCTTTGCAATGATTGGCGGAATGAGCCGAGTCACACATGATGTCCCCCCCTATACATTGGGAGCCGGTATTCCGTTTAAATATGGGGGTTTAAATATTATCGGATTAAAGCGTCACGGCTTTTCTTTAAAAACCCGACAAGAACTCAGTAAAGCATTTACATTGATGTTTAGATCCAAGTTGCATCCTACCGAAGCGCTTAGGATCATTGAAAATGAATGCGAGCCGTTGCCGGAAATCAAGAATTGGTTAAATTTTTGCCGCGAAACAAAACGCGGGCTAATGGGCCTTCAAGGTATTGTTGCAATGCGCGAAGAGGAATATAGCGACGAAAATCTAGAAATGGAAGAGAATGCCCTCTCAAAGAAATCATAGGGAGCCAATGAAGGTCATCTTTTTTGGGACCCCTAAGTTTGCTGCAGAAACTTTGGCATTTTTGCTCGATAACAAGATAAACATTGTTGCTGTTGTCACTAAACCCGATCGTCCACAAGGACGCTCTCGGGAACCGGTACCGACACCAGTAAAGAAGACTCTGCTATCCCTTTCTCCATCGATACCCCTTTTTCAACCTGAGATCGTTTCAGAAGCAGATTTTGCCCCTACGCTGACAGCTTTTGATGCGGATCTATTTGTCGTTGTGGCTTATGGGGAAATATTGCGCCAGCATCTTCTTGATATGCCGCATTTAGCCTGCATCAACGTGCATTACAGCCTATTGCCTAAATATCGGGGGGCTGCACCTATCCAACAAGCCATTCTGAACGGGGAAACTGAAACCGGCATCAGCATCATTCACATGGTTAAAAAAATGGACGCCGGCGACATCATCAAGATGACGCATGTGCCGATAGGTGAAAACACGACATTTGGTGAGCTGGGCGAACAACTATGCGTTTCAGGGTGTCAGGCGATACTGGAAGTATTAAGGGAATATGAAACGGGATCCACCCCCGATCATTATGCTCAAGATGAACAACAAATTACATTCGCCAAAAAAATTGAACTTGAAGATTGCCAAATAGATTGGCAGAAGCCGGCGTCTTTCATTCACAATCTTGTTCGAGGGGTTAATCCTGAGCCAGGAGCTTGGTGCATCGTCAATATCAAGGGTGAAAACAAGCGGTTAAAAATTAAGCAGACTCGATTAATCAAAGATATTTCAGGTACACCTGGCTCAATTCTCTCCTACGGCAAAGAAGGATTTGTAGTGTCATGTAGCGCGGGGGCTATTGAGATTCTAGAATTACAGCTAGAGGGAAAAAAACCGATGCATAGCCTCGAATTCACAAGAGGCATTCAAGTGACTTTTCAGTCTTCTAAAAGTTAAAATTGAAAGAATGTTGAATTTTCCCTAACTTATTTAAATTAAAAATAGCCATACATCAAAAAAAAAGCGCCTATCCCTTTAGAGATAGGCGCCCAAGAAAACTTTGCCTTCTTATTCTATTGTAAGCCCTGCACTAGCAGTTCCAACAATAGCAGTAACAGTAGTAACACCAGCTGTAGTAACAGAAAATACTACCATATAGCGGTTTTCTGCTGTGATTGGGATATTTAAGCCATGAAGAGCCCCTGTAGCGACTGTTCCAATAGGAACTACTCCAAAAAGCGGAGGAGACAATGTTACAAGAGTACCAGGAACTGGGAAAAATATATTGCTAGTTGGAGATAGACTTTCAAATAGCTGAGCGGTAATGGTCGCTGTTCCACCTACAAGACTTACTGCAGCTGTTGTATTAAAAAATGCTGCAAAATCAGTGAGTGTACCATCACGAGGCGCTACGAAAGCAAAGTTTCCAATAGCTGTAGTATCAATAGCCACGCCCGTAAAAATGATTCCATCTGCAGAAGAACCGAATCCAACCGCAGCAGCTGTTCCAGCTGCCCCACCAAGGAGAGTAGTCAGTGTTACTGGTGTTCCTGATGCGATAGGAATTATTGCGCCAAGTCCGTTAGCTCCTGTTAGGCCTGATGCACCTGTTGCGCCTGATGCACCTGTTGCACCTGTTGCACCTGTAGCACCTGTAGCACCTTTAGCACCTCTAGGACATTGAGCAAGTCGGTCACAGTCGCTGGAACTGGAACTGGAGCTGTCACAATCGTCATGATGGTGATGGTGGCGATCGTCACAATCGTTATCGTGATGGTGGTGGTGGCGATGATGATGCTGTTCACAATCTGCATTAAGATTGTTCATTGTAGAAAAATCTGCAGTTTGAGCTTGAGCATGGATCGGAGATCCTAGTACTGTGAAGATCATTAAGGATGCAAGAGAAAATTTTCGTAAACTTGACAATAAATTCTCTGGAAAATTTTTTAGGTTCATATTTATCCTATACGTTTGTTGTTAATGACACGATCTCGACATCAAGAGTTCCTTGTCTTTTCTTTAGAAAGGACCTATAACCTCTTTGCCGTCTTTTAACGTATAAATTTTCTTTGAATTATATACAACTGATTGGATTCTTTTATTTTTAAGCACATGAATTTGAGCTGTTTACAGCAAAAAAAATTCCTAAGAATTTTCATTGATAATGACGGGTAATGGCAATGATAAAAAATAGATGGAAAAATAAAAGCGCCTATCCGAGTAGGATAGGCGCCCAACAATCACTCTTATAGAGCTAAGAGTGTTTATTCTATTGAAAGTCCAGCGCTTGCATATCCAACAATAGATGCATTTACATCAACTCCTCCAGTCACAGTTGAAGTAAACAACACAAGAATCAGGGAATTAGCTGGCACTGGTATATTTAATCCTGTTGTAATCCCAAAACTCTTCACTCCTGATGCAACAATTCCTGTAAGTGCAGGGGCTAATGTCACAATAGCTCCAGGAATTGCAGTAAATGTATCATCAGGTGTTGTACTCACATATACTTGAGCCGTTATTGTTACTGTACTTCCACTAAGAGATACAGCTGCTGAAGTTTTAAAATAGGCTGATATAGATGTTATATTAACATCACGAGGTGCTGAGAATGCAAAGTCTTGAGTAGTACTAGTATCTAAAACACCACCACTGACAGGCACAGCTACACCAGATGATCCAAAACCAACTAGAGATCCTTGGTTTAAAGTTCCACCTATAACTGTAGTCATAGTCAATGGAGCTCCAGAAGCGTAAGGAATGATAGCACCGAGGCCGTTAGCGCCTGTAATACCTGTTGCACCTGTTGCGCCAGTAACGCCCGTGGCGCCTATAATACCATCTACACCAGTCGCTCCTGTTGCGCCTGTAGAGCCAACAGCTCCATCAACGCCAGTCGCTCCTGTTGCGCCTGTAGCGCCATCTACTCCAGTCGCCCCTGTTGCGCCTGTAGAGCCAACAGCTCCATCAACGCCATCTACTCCAGTAGCTCCTGTTGCGCCTAAAGCGCCATCAACGCCATCTATTCCATTCGCTCCTGTTGCGCCTGTAGCACCGTTAACACCATCGAAACCAGCGGCTCCTATTGCACCTGTGGCGCCATCTACACCGGTCGCTCCTGTAGCTCCTGTAGCTCCAGTTGCGCCTGTAGCACCGTCAACACCATTGAAACCAGCGGCTCCTGTTGCACCTGTGGAACCTGCAACACCTGTCGCCCCCCTAGCTCCTGTAGCCCCAAAGCCATTCCGACCTCTTAGACCTGTTGGTCCAGCTGGTCCAGTTGGGCCAGTTGGGCCAGTGGCGCCTCTATGGCGATGTGCTGCTTTGACACCCTCTACATAAAAATCATTTAAGGAATCAAATTGTTCCTGAGCGTGAATTGGTGATCCAAGTAGTGTGAAAACCATTAAGGAAGCTAAAGACAGCTTACGCAAATTCATCAATAGTACTGAATCTACAGCACGCTGCACCGAAGCGCCGAGAAAATTTTTCAATTTCATACAAAACCTTTAATTTCATTGTTTAAGGACATGAGCTCCTCACTCAGGGCGTTCCTGCTAGAAAGATTTGACACATAAAAATTGATTTAAACTCTCTTGTCTGGTTTTATGACATCCTAAAAAATTTATAGGAGTAGTCAGATGCCAAAGCCTAAATTAATCAACAAAGAA
>JACCVN010000562.1 GCA_013698165.1 Parachlamydiaceae bacterium
TCTTTCTAAGAATAGTCTTTTTAAAAGCACGTAAATTAAATTGGTAGATTGGGCTAGTACACTGTCAAGGTAGTATTTTCGACTATTTCTGCGTCAAAGCCCCGTGGTTGGCCGATCGTAAAAGGGGCTGTATTTACTAATACAACCCCTTTTACGATCGACACACCACGGGAGCTTTCACGCTAGAAATAGTCGAAAATTCTATCTTAACAATGTACTAGGTCTAGCTGTGACAAAAGTAGTAAGAAAGCAATGATTGAAGTCCTAGCATCCCCTTAAAAGTCTAAAGTTGAGTCTGTGGGCTTTGTGGTTTTAAAAAGGGTGATAGACTTCAACCATTCTAGCGACTTTGCGTCCGTAAATAATGGTCTGAACATAGCTCGCTTTGCCCAATCCCAATCTACCAATTTAATTTACATGCTTTTAAAAAGACTATTCTTACAAAGACAATTATTTTTAATTTGTTTTTTAAAAAAAAAGTTGACAAAGTTGAGGGTAGACGTTTTTTTTGTTCTCGGAGGTGAATATGGATGTTAGCACAGAATATCAAGTGGAAATGTTGACGGCAAAAACGAAACATTATCTTATCACCAATTTGGGACGTATCCCAGATGAAGCAAATGTAGACGAAATCTATTGGGCTCTCTCTTATGCCTTAAGAGAAGAGATTATGATCAATTGGCTAGCGTGCGAGCGTACCTACCAGAAGAACGATGCCCGGATGCTTTACTATTTATCCATGGAATATCTCCCGGGCCGCATTCTCTCAAATAATATCACGAACCTTTCCGCCAGCGAAATTGTCAATGCGGTGCTCCAAAAGTTGAATCGCAACATGGGCGAAATTATTGCCCGTGAAATGGATCCTGGCTTAGGAAATGGCGGCCTTGGGCGTTTAGCTTCTTGCTTTATAGATTCATTGGCAACGCAACACTATCCCGCTAGAGCCTATGGCTTGCGCTATCAATATGGAATTTTTGAGCAGCAGATCTGGGATGGAATTCAAATTGAAGCTCCTGATGGATGGCTGCTATCTGACAATCCTTGGGAATATCGACGTGACCTGCTCAAAGTCAACATCAAATACTGCGGACGTCCAGTTCACGCCACAAATATCCATGGCGATGAAATAATGACACTTGAAAATGCCGAAGAAGTTTCAGCTTTGCCGTTTGATATCCCTATCATTGGCTATAGTCAATCTTCACGTTTTTCAGTGATGACTCTGCGACTTTGGAGCACAAAAGAATCGCCTCGAAATTTTTTATTGCAAAGCTATAATGCCGGACGTCTTGATCAAGCGGCAGAGAACACGCTTTTAACAGATGTTCTCTATCCAAACGATATCCATGAGGTGGGTAAGCGGATTCGTTTAAAGCAGGAATTTTTACTTGTTTCAGCTTCATTGCAAGACATTATTAGGCACTACATGTCTGCGCATGATAATTTCCGGGCTTTTGCAGACAAGGTGCACATCCAAATCAATGATACCCATCCCGCACTGGTCATTCCGGAGCTTATCCGCATTTTGACAAAGAAGCACGATATCCCTTGGCGTACTGCTGTCGAGATCACACAGGCTGTCACAGGGTATACGAACCATACAATTCTAAGCGAAGCGTTAGAGGAATGGGATCAGAGTCTTTTATTCTATTTGCTGCCAAGGCAGTACAAAGTCATCGAAAGACTCAATTATGATTTCTGTAATACCGTCAGAATAAAGTATCCCGAAGATGAAGAGAAGATCCGGCGCGTATCGATTCTGGAACATGGAAAAGTGCGCATGGCAAACTTGGCAATTATTGGCTCCCACAAGGTCAATGGCGTAGCCAAACTGCACACTGAGATCCTTAAAAACCGGGTCTTTAAAGAATTTTATAGTCTCAGTCCGGATAAATTTGTCAATATTACCAATGGGGTTACGCAGCGGCGTTGGTTACTTCATTGCAATCCCGATTTGGCCAAATTTATTATTCGTCATATTGGCGAAGGGTGGATTGTTGACTTTTCGAAAATTAACGAGCTTAATAAATATGCCTCTGACCCTGAATGTCAAAAGGAATTTCTGGCAATAAAGAAAAAAAATAAGCAGCGGCTTATCGATTACATTAATCTCAACAACCATCTGCG
>JACCVN010000481.1 GCA_013698165.1 Parachlamydiaceae bacterium
GATACAGGCTGGGGAAATCATTTAATGATCGAACGTACAATCAAATCAATGATTCAAGCCGGTGCAGCCGCAGTGCATATCGAAGACCAGCCTTTTGCGAAACGCTGTGGACATCGCAAAGGTAAAAAGATCATCACTACTGTAGAGATGGTTGAAAGGATTCAAGCGGCTGTTGAAGCGCGTGGCAGCAGTTCAGAAATTGTGATTATGGCTCGGACAGATGCGTTTGCCAGCGAAGGGATGCAGGGAGCGATCGATCGCGCTTTAGCGTATATCGATGCAGGTGCGGACATGATTTTTCCTGAAGCTCTAACCTCCCTAGAAGAATATGCGGTATTTAAAAACGCTGTAAAATCCCCTATATTAGCAAATATTACAGAATTTGGACAAACGCCTTTGTTTACGACAAAAGAACTTTCTTCTGTGGGTGTAGAGATGGCCCTGTACCCTTTATCTGCCAATCGGGCCATGAATTTAGCCGCTTTGCGGACGTTAGAAGAGATACGCCACCACGGTACGCAAAAACATCTATTAGAAACAATGCAGACACGTGAAGAACTGTATGGATTTTTGAATTATGAAAAATATGAACAAACATTAGGTACATCATGACGCAGGAAGGACTAGAAAAAAAGAAATCCGGGGGACTTGCAGGTATTGTTGCAGGAGATTCAGCCATCTGCCTTTGCGGTGCATCAGATGAAAGCCTTTTATACAGGGGCTACGCAATTGAAGCATTAGCTAGGCATTCCACCTTTGAGGAAACCGTCTGGCTTCTATTGCGTGGAGAGCTCCCTAGCAGGCATGTTTTAGACGAGTATCGCTTTCGCTTGCAGGCTTCCCGCAATTTGCCCGAAGCATTAAAAATATTGCTCCAAGAGATCCCTGAAAAAGCAAATATGATGGATCTGGTACGCACTGCATGCTCTTACTTAGGCATCCTGGAGCCTGAGACAATCAAAACCACAGCACCATTTGCTATTAGCGATCGCCTTATAGCTCTTATGCCAATTATACTTCTCTATTGGTATAATTTTCATCGCAATCAGGAGCGCTCTAGCTTAGGCACAGGCGATCTCTCACAAGCCGGTAACTTTTTACATCTATTGCACGGTAAAAAGCCCTCGGAGTCACATCGCAGGGCGCTAGATATTTCCCTCATCCTTTATGCCGAGCATGAATTTAATGCATCCACCTTTACTGTTAGAGGCATAGCCAGCACGCTCTCTGATTTCTATTCCGCCATTGTTGGTGGTATAGGTGCCTTGAGAGGCCCATTGCATGGCGGAGCCAATGAATTTGCTATGAAGTTGATTGAACAGTTCTCTAGTCCTCAAGAAGCCGCCGACGGGATCAGATATATGCTCGAAAAGAAACAAATCATTATGGGCTTTGGGCATCGGGTATATACAAATTCAGATCCTCGTTCAGTAATTATTAAAGCTGAAGCCAAAAGGCTTTGTCAGGAGAATAGTGATTATCGACTCTTTGATATTGCTGAGAGCATTGAAAAAGTCATGTGGTCGGAAAAAAAACTATTTCCAAATTTGGATTTTTATAGCGCCCTTGTCTATAACAGGCTAGGTATTCCTACAGAAATGTTTACTCCATTATTCGTGATTTCAAGAATTGCTGGCTGGTCTGCACACCTCTTCGAACAGCGTAATAACAATAAGCTTATTCGCCCCCTTAGTAATTATGTCGGCCCCCATGCTAGAGATTGGATTGCCATGGACCAAAGGCGTTAAAGATGTATAAATACCTTATTTTTGAAAAGCAAGCTGTCAATATCGGCATTCTTCGTATCAATCGTCCTGATGTGCTCAATGCTCTAAATTATCTCCTTTTAGAAGAGCTGCTTGATTTTCTCGAAAAGACAGCCGTAAATGAGAAATGCAAAGCCATTATTCTTACAGGAGCAGGAGAAAAAAGCTTTATTGCCGGGGCAGATATAAAAGAAATGAACGAATTTTCCGCTCTTCAAATGTTGGGATTTTGCGAACTAGGACAAAAAGTGACCTTCGCCCTTGAAAAAGCTTCCTATCTTTCGATTGCAGCAATCAATGGCTACGCATTAGGTGGAGGCCTAGAAATGGCACTGGCTTGCGATTTTATTTATGCCTCCAAAAACGCTAAAATGGGGTCTCCGGAAGTTCATTTAGGAATCATTCCTGGCTTTGGAGGCTCCCACCGACTTTCTCGAGCCATTGGTACTCGCAAGGCAAAAGAGCTAATTATGAGCGGACGTACGTTTAATGCTAATGAGGCTTTTGAGATGGGAATCGTCAACAAAGTCTGTCCTGAAGAGTCACTGCTAAAAGAATGTATAACTGTCGCCAATGAGATTATCGAAAATTCAATGACCGCCGTATTGCAAGTCAAAAACGCGATTAACTGCTGTAGTCAAATGGGCATTGTTGAAGCCTTAGAATTAGAAAGAAATATGTGCGCTGTTTGCTTTGCCACTGAAGATAGGGTTAAAGGGATGGGGAACTTTTTAGAAAAGCATGGACGACGATGAGTAAACTGCATTGGAAGAAATGCGCCGTCATAGGAGCAGCGGGTAAAATGGGACGCGGCATCGCCCTTATTCTTCTATTAGAAATGGCGGTGGCAGAGGTAAAAGAGACGGCTGGCATAGGGAAAAATGAATATCGGCTTGTTTTAATCGACATCAATAGAGAAGCTCTAGACAATCTAAAAGATTACTTAAAAACCCACCTTCTAAAGTATGCTGAAAAGCAGATCAATAGACTTAGAGAATACTACCAATCAAATGCACTTCTTGTTAGCAACAAAGAGATTATTGACGACTTTCTGGCAAGAGGCATGGGCATCGTTCATTGTACGACGTCTTTACATGAAACGGCGGAAATTCCTGTTATCTTCGAAGCAGTGGTAGAAGATATTAATGCTAAATGTGAACTATATAAAAAAATAGCCTCCACACACAAATCAACGCCTTTTATCTTAACAAATACATCCTCGATCCCTATCTCGGTATTAAATGCTAAGGCAAATCTTCAAGGCCGCATAATCGGTTTTCATTTGTACAATCCCCCTGCGGTACAAAAACTTTTAGAAATTATACCTTTGAAAGGGGGCGATCCCGATCTGTATGCTCTAGCTTTAGAGGTGGGACAGGCCCTTGGTAAAAGAATCGTGGTTTCCAAAGATGTCGCCGGATTTATTGGAAATGGCCATTTTATGCGTGAAATTGCCTACGCTTGCAGCTTAGTCAAAGAATTGTCTAAAAGCTATACACTTGCCGAATCTATCTACATGGTCAACAGGGTCACAGGTGACTTCTTATTGCGTCCGATGGGGATTTTCCAATTAATCGATTATGTTGGCTTAGATGTCATACAGAATGTCGGGGCGATTATGAATGAAAACATCTCTGAAAAAACTTATGAGAATGATCTTTTACACCCTCTACTTGCTGCGGGACGCAAGGGTGGACAGCATCCTGATGGGACACAGAAAGATGGATTCTTCAGCTATCAGGGTAAAGCCATTACAGGGATTTATGATTCTTCACATAGCAACTATATCGACCTTTCAAAAAACCAATGGCAGAAGAAATGTGATGAAATTCTTGGGAATTTTCCTGAAGGTAATATTCCCTGGAGTACGCTTAGTCGCGATGCTAATCATAAACAAAAAATTGAAGACTATCTAAAAAATTTATCTAATTGCAACTCAACGGGCTGTAATTTGGGAAATGACTTCCTGCGAAAATCACAATCCATCGTCAACCAGCTTGTCGATTCACACGTTGCCGCTTCTAAAGAAGATGTAGAAACTGTATTGAAAAATGGTTTCTTTCATTTATATGTGTAGCCTGTAGGCTGCTGTGTTTCGCAGCAGGAGCTAGCGTCGTTCGTCCTTATGCCCTCTCTCTGTGTTCTCTGTGGGCTCTGTGGGCTCTGTGGTAGTTCATTTGCTTTCTACTTTTAAAGATGTTTTGAACCGTCTCTAAAGGTTACGGTGAATTAGAGCAAATAAACTACCACAGAGCCCACAGAGAACACAGAGAGAGGGCATAAGGGCGCAAGGCACACGGA
>JACCVN010000504.1 GCA_013698165.1 Parachlamydiaceae bacterium
CCCGTGGTGTGTCGATCGTAAAAGGGGTTGTACTTGTAAATACAGCCTCTTTTACGATCGGCAAACAACGGGGCTTTGACGCAGAAATAGTCGAAAATACTACCTTAACAGTGTACTAAGTAATCAAAACTCCATTTAATTTAATAGATTGAGAATTCTCAATTCAAATTTTGAAAATCTTAAAAAATAAAAAAAAATCCTGCCCATCCTGCCGCTTGCGATCCTGCTTATCCTGTCTGCTGTTCTTTGCTCGTGCGTGTGGATGCGTTGTGGGGTATCTGCTGTTCTTTTGCTCGTGCGTGTTGAAGCGTTCCCTGTACGTTGTGGATGCGTTATGGATTGTTACTCTAGAGTTTGAGTTCTTTGAAGTTTTGAAGGTGTTGTTTGATGTTATCGTTCATTTCTGCAAGGGCTTGATTGAAGAGAAGCTGATGGTTTATAGTGTCAAAACCATTGGTTTTACAGATTTCACGCAATAAATCTGCAGTTTCAGCTTTTTTATCATTAATCTTATCATGCGTCTCTAAGTGAGCCATTTTTAAAAGAACGCCTTTTTCATTTGTTTGTGCCCACACGCAGAAATTCCTGATGCCATATTCGATGCGTTTTCGTGTGTATATTCTTGCAAGCTTTCGGCGAGCTTTGCAGGCAACACTTTCAGTTGCCTCTTTGACAATACATAGAGAACATCCTAATACAGCAGCAATTAATCCGATACAGACTGAAAATGTAGAAACAAAATTTCTAATAATGGTTCTTAATTCACCAAAGACCATATGTGAAAAAACAATATTTTGATAAAAAATGACAGCGCCTAAACAGAGGAAAAGTATTGATAAAGCAAAGAAAATGGACCGGTAAAGACGGACTTTACCGGAATATTCGCTAAACCTCAACATCTTTGCAGGAGTGTCTTTCAATTGTTGTTTAAAGAGAGCCAGTTCCAGGAAATGAGTAGGCTTTTTTTTTAAATGACGATAAATAGCAGTCGAAGTTTTAAAGTGCGGTTTCGATTTGGATGTTTGAATTAGATTAAATTTTGGCGTTGAATTGTCTATAGTAGAGTGGATTTTATTCATGTAGCTCCCTATTTTAAATAAATTTCTTTGTAAGATTAACATGTTTCATCATTTTAAGTCAAACAAAATTGAAGCGTATTTATTAAGGAATATTGTTGAATTGTAGGTCGCGATGCAGTGTAGAAATAAATTGAGTCAAGAGTGATTCAGCTATGTCGAGCATACAACAGCTATTGGGCGTCTTTAACAGCGAATAAAGGGTGAAGTTAATAAGAAAAGCAGATTGTAGACAACGATGATTTCGTAAAAAAAGTGCTCTTGAAAGACCCTTATAATTCTTTGGTAGATGAAGCTCTAGATAGTTTAATTTTCATTTCCAAGGTGCCTACCCTGCTAATGAAACATCGGGCTATCCATATTCGTAAACTGGTCTTGAAGATTAAATAAAATGTAAAGATTTCCGATTTGGATGCTCTAGATGAGTTTTATCTAGAATCCTTTTAATTTATGCTTACCAGATTTGGTTTTGGAACTCTTTATGTAATACGAATCGTAATAGGAGCTTTGCTTTCCTCTAAAGCTTTTGCATTATTGTTGAAGTAGGTTTGGTTCTCGCCTATTCGATTTTATAAAGTTTGTTTATTTTATTTAATTAGTTCCTCATCGTCTCCCATTGTTTACGTTAAGTTACTGCATTTTTTTATAGCGCGGAAAAAATTGGAAGTAATTCCTTGGCTTGATCCTTCTAATTTAAATATGTACATTTAATTAATTTAAGTGTATTATAATAATATTATTTAATTTAAAAATTAGGAGAGTAATGAATACATTTTTATACAAGCCAATTGCTTTACAATTTGATTTAGCTCTTTGGGATTTAATGGATAAATGTAAAGCGACTCCCGGAGATGAAGGTATCGTTCTGAGTAGTTATATCCTGGGAGATGGTCTGGGAGACTGGGTTCATCTGGAAAAGGAAGCTAAGGAATTAAACAAAAAATTTCCTGATCGGCAAATTACTGTAATAGCCATCGCAGCAGAAAGGCACAGAGGTAAACTACAACCTAAAAACAATAGTCAAGTCAGACATCACATTGAATATTACGCAGATAGCGTTCATTGTACTCCTTCTATTAATGTCTCTCCTTTTAATGACCATGAGAGTCTTATCCAGACTGTTAAACAGGCTGCCGCTTGGTTAGCTGGTCCAATAGCTATTCAGGGAATCTTTAATAACCTTAAAAATGAATCGATGACGAACGGGTTTGCTATTAATGAATATGGATATAAAGCAAATGATAAAAATGAGGAATTTCTAAATAAGGTTTTTCTTGGGATCGGAAATGAAGAGATCGGAATTTACACCAATCGGATAAAATCAGATTATCAATGGGATAAAATAGAAAATCATGTTTTAAAAGAAGAGTTATTTCATTGCCAGGAAGTGCGACTCAATCATATAGAAGCTTACTTGTCTAAAATTGCCCCTTTTTTTTGTTATGTTTCAAACGATGACATCGCCATTAGATTTATCTATAGAGCTATATATTTTGCTCATTATCAAAGCAAAAAATCCTATATAGATATTATTTATCCAGCTAAAACAAATCTTAAAAATTTAATAGAAAATTTAAAACACATTTCTAATACTTTTCCGGTTTCTACCATAAATGTTAATGGAGAGAAAATTGTAGACACAGGAGTAAATGGCATACATTTACGTATCATTAATCCAGGAAGGTTAACTAAAAGAGATTTTAAACGAGTAATGTTCTTGAGTAGCCCCCTCGTTGGATGTACTGGAAATGCTTCCCTTGGCCAAGCCCTTTCCTATGGTAAAATTCCCTACTACGAGCAGTTAGACCAAACGAAACAAACAAAAAAAAATCTTTGCCTAATAGCAGAAAGAATCTGTGGATTGGATTCACCATTAGTATATCTTCTTGAGGCTGAAAAGCGTTTCATGATGATAGACAATCAAGAAAGAGGACATTTAAGAAATGAAAAGCTTGTAGAAGATGCAAAGAAATTAGGCGAGTTGATCAAAGAGCAGTTTACCCTTAATGGACGTCTACGGGGCATGGTTAATGCTCATATCTGCCGGACAAAATATCCTAAGTTTGCTACCGCCATTAATCAAATAAGAGAAAAATTTATCTCTAGAGATATTGACCTTTTTACAGCTCAAGAAAGTATCACTAATGAGCTCGCGAAAATTGCCCTCTTAAAGGACTGAAGATAAAAAGTTGTAGGTCTTTGCAGAACTAAAAATAATTCATGGCATTCTAAAATCGAATTCTAAGACTTAAAGTAGGCCAAAAGAATTTTGTGTCACTAAAGTAAGATGGGGAGTAACTTCTTAACTTTTTCCTGTCATTAGACTATATTTTCAAATTTTCTCTTGGTGTAAAAATGCAAAAATATAAATTTTTTCCGACGTCGGGCTAAGACCCTCTAAGAGCTATTTTTTCTAGTACGACTTTTTGTGATAATTGCATAAGTCCGAAGGGATTTATGCATTTACCTTTTTTGAATATTGCTTTCGGGATTTGTTTTTAGGGCCTGTTCCGTACAAAAATCCTTATTGTTAAGCGCTTAAATAACTGCTTGCCTCAGAAGTTTTAGCATTATACTTAGAAGCTAGGGTGCTCACATACTCGATTTTATGAAGATTACTCATTTTAGCCATACGCTCTTTCAATGTATCTGTAGGTGTGTTTCCAAAGTTCCGTAAAGTTCCTCTCTGCGCTAAAAATTCCTGATATTTGCTGGAGGTCTTGCCGTCCCAAGGTTGAACGTGTTTACCATTGAAAGTAATTTTACTAGAAATTAAATTTGCTTTGTCCAAGTGAACTCTAAGTGCGTTTGTACTTTGTTTCGGAATAACGTCATCCTTAGAAGCGTCTAGTAGGAAGACGGATCCTTTAACAGCAGGGAATTTTGATCCGTTGTCATAGCTGATGATTAACTTATCGGTAATAGAGGAAATAATCGGTGGAACAGTAGCCTTAAGAACCTTAGAGATCCATTCATGGTTTTCAGCGACGCATAGAGCCATTTCAAGTGCCGTATCACCAAAAACATCTCCCATTTTATTAAATCCTCTATCGATGTCGAGATTAATCGGATGCTGGCTGGCAATATTAGTCATAGGTCCAGAGCTCAAGCAGTAACCGTGTCCAGTGATGTTTTTATCTAGGTATACTAACTTTTTTGAAACAAATTGATAAATGCCTTCATAGTCCAAGTAAGTCCCATCTTCATTCGGTGATCCTGTACTATCTCCAGTACCGCGGATGTTAGGGGCAATTACATCAGATCCATTTAACAATAACTGGACAATTTTATTTCGATTAAATTCATAGAGACATGCATTTCCTTCACCAAGAATTGTTATTGGCGCAGCTCATCATCGATTGATAGTGCTGCATTTGGAGTATTGTCTATTTTAAAAATTTCAATTTTGGAACCTGCTTTGCCAAAATTTGATGCATTTAAATCAAATTGAGTTAAGTCTATCCCCAGTTTAATAAAGAGGTTATGTAGAGCTATATTATGTATTTTTAGTTCGCTAATCCTTTTTCCCTTAGCATCAATTTTTGTTTTAAATTGACCGCCTAAGCTTTCGATAGCACCACGAAATTTCTTAGCTGTAATATACATTGCATCAACTTTAGCTCCATCTACTGTTTCAATTGTATAATTAACTCCCCCAAGCGATTTTAGTAAATCTCTTGAATCATCTAACCTAGCAGGGTCTAATTTAGCTTTAAACTTATCGGATGCAGCTGGAAAAATCATATCCTTCAAGAGTGATTGTGAACATTCACGGATTGTTTTGATTAGGCCTGTTACCGGAGAAGCTAACATTGAAAGGCCCCAGTTAAATAAACTTTGTTCAGGAAGCGAAGCTTTAAAATCTGATTGTTTAGAATTATCTGTAAAATAGCTATCTTCGAGATCATCGTAACCAACATTAAACATTATTACCTCTTATTTTTAAGTTTTAGTTTAATTATAAAATAAAATTTTTAATATTAAGTAAAATTAAAGTTAATATTATGTTAAGAGAAAATGCTAGTAAGTTACGCGGCATGTGTCTAACTAAGATAAATGAGATAAATTGAGTTAAAGAAAAGATTAGCAATAGTAGGAAGCACAATAAGTTCTAAAGG
>JACCVN010000507.1 GCA_013698165.1 Parachlamydiaceae bacterium
GTCGATAAGTGCGCTATAAGAGGCTTGTCGAGCACTGTATCTATGTCAAAGTCTTTCTGAGCAAACATTATTAACTCTCCACGCTCGCTGCTTCTAAACGGTAAATGTCAAGGTTGTAGATCAGGAAAAAGTGGAAATTGTGTGTAGCGAGCACTCGTTGGACAAGCGAGACATCGATCCCAAACTTATCTGCGTGCATTTTAGCCATTAAATGTCTTCTTTTCCAAGTTTAAGAAAAATTAGAAAATTCTATTGTTTTGGCTTTGCAGTTAATTTTTGCAATGCCTCCATTGGGGACAATAATCTGTGGATCGGTATGTCCGAAGTTCATGTTAAACACTACTGGCAAATGAGAGTCATAATCTTTAAGAGCATTTTTTACAGCATTTTGCTGATTTAAAATAAAAGCCTCTCGTCCCTCCGGAGGTCGAGTGTCACAAAATTGGGCTTTTGGATATGCCATTAAGATAGCTTTGAATCTTTTTAGCAAACCTATTTCAGCCAAGGCCGCAATAAAACGATAGACGAACTCTTGGGCAGGCATCTCTTCAGAAGTCTCAATGTAAAGTATAGTATCATTTAGTTTATCAAAATCGGGCAAATATTTTCTAATCGATAAATGAAAAGAGAGAATTTCAAGACAACCACCCCAAAGCCTTCCTTCGAGCACATGATCTTGATTATTGTGCCAGCTCCATCCTGTACTTGGATACATAGGGCGTTTCTTATTTAAATTTTGTTTATCGGCCCAATCCAAATCTGCGTCACTGTATTCAGGAGCAGAGTAGACTTTTCCAATTGGAGGGTCAAAGAGGGCTTTTTTGATAGAATGAGTTGTATATTCTTGCATTCCTCCACCCATAGCGAACTGAGTCATTACAGCCCCACCATAATAGGAAATAATTCCTAAATTCCATAAAAATAAATGGAAGTTTGTGCAATCGCTATAGCCCAAGAAAATTTTTGGATTCGCAGAAATTACTTCTTTGTTCAAATAAGGAAGAATCCTGACTTGGTCATTTCCTCCAATGGTTGCGAAAATTGCTTTGATTGAAGGGTCAGCAAAAGCTGCATTGATATCTTCTGCGCGAGCTTTTGGATTTTGCGACAAATATTCTGGGCTTTGACGCGCAGTAGGAAATTCGATAGGGTCGAGTTTAAAAACATTTCTAATTCGATCTAATCCTTGCTCATACACCCAGGGAAATAAAAAGGGCATTCCAGATGAAGGGGACAGAATAGCGACCTTATCGCCTGGTTCTAAACGGGGAGGTTGTTTAAAGTTCATGAATTGGGTGATCGCCTTTAAGCTTTAATTATTAATTTCATGTTCCGCCATGTCAGGGATCTCTGAAACATCACACCAAACTTTATTCTTGGTTGTCACAAGGGAGTTTCACTACCGCGCCTTATTGCCGGCAAATATCTGAATCTATTGTTTGATATACACGAAAATCGAGGCACACTTAATTCAACTGGTTTAAAAGGCTGTAAACTGACGTTCTGGATCTTGAAAATTTATTGATATCTAAGGATGAGGAACAATTGATAAAATAAAAATTGCCCCTGCGACTGGTCCATAATGCCAAAAAATGCGGTAAGCACCGGGCGTCTTATTTTGAGCATATGACTCGAACACCTTTTCACCATTTTTTCCACTTTCTCGTGAGTACAGGTGCGTGTTGAGCGAAGGGTGCTTCAAATTGGTTTCCATATATCCCAAAGCTTTATGCAGTGCTTTGCAAACTGCTTTTTTATCAGGAGATTGCTCTAACTCCTCCAATTGTAAATCGGCCTCAACGCTAAACTTCAATTCAAACTTCATCGTCGACATACTTTGCAAAAGAGCCTCTGCTTGTCACTTTACCCTCTCCGGCTTGTTCTATTCCGCGTCTCAGTGATTCCAATGCATTGGGGTTTTTATACAACCACAGCTCTCTTTCTGGTATGGTAGCCAATGGAGTGAGCATGATACGTCCATCGGAGTCAACACTCACTTCTAAATCTATTGGCATTCCTCGCTTAAGGTAACGTGCCAATGAAACACGACCTTTTGCGTCTGCTCGAACTTTTCCTTGCTTCATATCAACCCCCTCGTATTGGGAGTTTTTCAAAATTTTATTTCATCTAGTACTCTTGTCATTTATCGATTCTCCCTATCTTTAGGATACTCCAATTTACCATTTTGGGTAAATGGTTATATTCCTAAAGGATTTCGCACCTGTCTCTGTTGTTGAGCTTGCCATAAAGAAGTTGTCTACCAGCTTTTTTGAGGATAGGAAATTCAGTGGCAATTTGAATTTTTACCAGGAAGCGGGAGTAGTCTTTCAGAGGCTTGAATTGATCGATTGCAGCCGAGCTTGAGCCTTGATGGAACCCCTGTATGTGTAGACTTTGGGAAAAGGAAAGGTAATCAGGCCGTCTCGGCCTGATTCAACGAAAACTTGACAAATGGCGATGGAATAACTAACAATATTATCAGGCCGAGTCGGCCTGATTACCTTCTTTTCAGGACAATCTTTTGGAGTCATATAAGAAATTTACCTATTTCGATATTTTTAGAATCGGTTTCATACCCATCTAGATCATTAAAAGGCATTTTTACATATTCATGATGATGATAGAATTTGTAGGCTGCAGGAGATGATTGAATCAATAATATTTTAAAGCCTTGGTGGCACAACCAACGCTCACATAGCTTTAGAAATTGGCTTCCAAATCCACGATTACGATAACTCTCATCAATTATAATCATTCGCAATGCAGCTCTATTCTCAGGCCAAAGTTGGAGATGCGTGTAACCGATGATGTCTGAGTTCTTATAGAAGACAAAATGAATATGATCTTTATGCTTGAAAGTCCATGTATAAGGATCTTCATTTGATTTTAAAAAATATTTCTGGCGCAGATTGCCTACTGTAAGCCATTCTCGATCAGTTAAAGCTTGCACCATGCGCCAACCCTCAAAACCATCTTTTCCATCGATGCTCGCAACAAACGCATCTTTTCCATTGCAATATTGCAAAATATCTTGAGGAAATTTTGCAGCCAATTCCCTTTTAAGGTTGCCATAGTGCTTAGCATCGTCTTCATGAGAACGCATCCAATCACGAAATTTCAAGTACCTACTGATTTCGGGATCACCTTCTTGATAAACATGCACATGATGGGTTCTAATATTTTGGCCTTTTTGAAAATATCTTCTAAAAGCAATTCCATACTCTCCTTTGGCTTCATACCCTAAGGATTCCATAGCCTTTATTGCTCTATCCACCTCTTGAATGTCCTTGACAACAGGAAGCATGTCGATGATAGGTTTAGCACTTAAGCCAGGTACAGAAGTTGAACCTATATGATGAATAGTTATGCAATTGTTTCCTAAAGCCTGCTTGATGAATTCTGCCTCTGATGCAAACATTTCAGGCCATTCTGGTTTGTATAAGTCAACTTGAATATTTCTCTCTACTTTCATGGCTGTTCTCCAAGAATTATTTTGGCCATTTCTTGAGCTAAAATAGGGCTCCCATCCACTCTCCGGCCCTTTTCATGAAATAGACAATCCTTTGATATGTCGGTCACAATAAAATCTTCCAAGCCTTCTTGACTACGTGCAATTTCGCGACCGTCGGGGTCATAAATTACGCTGTGGCCTGGACAGGTAGTTTTTCCATCGTTAGGCCAAACCCAATCAGCTCCAACGAGCCAACAACGGTTTTCATGTGCCCTAGCAACAAAATGACTATAATACGGTGGTCGGTTAACGAATGCGTGATCTAAGGGAACTTTATTGCACATGGGAGTAAACAAAATGGTGGCCCCTTGTAGAGCTAAAAGCCGAGAAGGTTCAAAATAATTGGTATCGAGGCATATGACCACGCCAAACTTAACACCTTTACTTTGGAAAACTGTAAAATGGTCGTCAGAGGTAAAATAGTCATGATACAGATAATGTTTTCTTTGAATGCCCAAAATCACACCCTTTTCTATTACGGCTGCTGAATCAAAAATTTTGTCACCCTCTTGTTCATTAAAACCGATGACAAACGTAACTTTAAAAGAAGCTGTTTGCTTAAGAAAATTCTGAAATTCGACACTTGTTGTCCGGATTGAATTTTGTTCAGCTAGTTTTTTCTCCGCGTAATAACCGGTTAAGAACCCTTCAGGAAAGCAAAGAAAATCAACTTCTGCACTATCTGCATGTTTTAAAGCATGCAATATTTGTTGTATTCATTCATCCATTGATCCATTTGGAGTCACCTGATAAGCTGTTACACGAACAGTGTCACCATTTTTTGATATATAAGAAGATTTACTTGCAGAAATTAGCATGAATGCGTCCACTGCCTAAGCTTCTCAAGTTGTCTTCCGACTGCTAATGCGATGTCATCGCGCCAAGGATGAGCAATAATTTGTACGCCAATTGGCAAGCCTTCCTTTGATT
>JACCVN010000512.1 GCA_013698165.1 Parachlamydiaceae bacterium
TTAGATGTATGTGAAAATTCAACGTAGAAATGAGAACAAAAACAACACCCTAACCACATGTCTTATAATTGGTGGTGCCTCCTAGTACACTGTCAAGATAGTATTTTCACATACATCTAAGTCTTTCAACTCTGCTTTCTTTAGAAGATTATGCCCTTAAATAACACCCCCGGATGAGGGTATGGGCCTGTATCCCAGGGCAAGCGAAGCGCGGCCCTGGGTCCTTTAATAAAAGGATTACACCCCAGAAAGGGGTGTGGGCAATAACGTGCCACTAGCAAAAAATCCAACAGCCCTCCCGCACCCCTTTCAGGGGTGCAATATTGAATTTTATTTACCCAGGGCTGCGCTTCGCTCCCCCTGCGCTACTAGCCCACACCCTCATCCGGGGTTGTTTGTTGCTCGTAACTCAACTTAAAAACCGCTACTATCATATGACTTGAAAATTTAAAAATGCTTAGATTCAAGTGAATTTAAATCTTAAAAAAAGCTACAAAAACGACGCCCTAACATGTGGTAACATTTAACATCTAACATTTAGTGCTTTACACTTTTAAAGACTTCTGCTAGAATTCTTAATCATGAACACTCATAGAGAAACATTAACATCATTAATGCCAGCAATGCATAGTCACAAATCGACTACGGTGTCTGCTATCTCTATTCTTTTCCTCAGCTTTTCATTTATTCTTGTGTGCTAAGCACACAATAAATACTCATTTTTCCTACATTTTTATCCTCTTAAATTCCCAAATGGGAAACTAAACATAAGCTTACGCGCATGTTTGTATAACTTTCGATGACTTCTTTTTAGAATCGTCATCATACTATTATTTTAAAATTTAAGGACTATTTATGAACATCGAGCCTTCGGTTGCAAAAAATCAGCAGCCATTTATATCTACTCGCGATGCCATCCCTCCATTAGCAGCGGCATCCGCAGTTTTTCCATTGCCAATCTGTTACGGGCTGGCCACAAAAAGCGCTTGGCAGTTAGGTATCGGCCTCCCAAGTGTAAGAAAAGTATTTCTAAACAGCTTTAAAATTGCTCCTGCTCTTGGAGTGATTGTTGGCATTCAAATGTTTGCCAAAAGAGCTTTTGAAAACTCCTCCAAAGAATACTTCGAACAAAAAGGAACATCCTCATATATATTTGAATTCATAAGCTCTTCTGTAGGGGCTATAGCATCTATATACCCGCTTGCAGGCATCAATGCGATGTTTGGAGGCAAAAGTTTTTTTAAATCGATGAAAAATCTTACCTTAAAGCAAGCTGGAGCCACATTTGTTCGTGAAACAACTTTTGTTCTTTCTTTGTCGCTAAGTGAACCCTTAATGGAAAAGATGAAAAGCATCTATGGGGATAACCAAAAAGTAGAGTATGCTTCAGCTGCTGCCAGTGGTGCATTTGGAAGTATCTGCGGACACCCCTTTGACACTATTCTGACATGCGAGCAAGAAGGCAAAAAAGTCGTCTCATTTAAGCATTTGTCACGAGGGCTGTTTCCAAGGGCAATTTCAATCGCAACCTTTGCAATGTGCTATCACTACATGCAAAAGATGCTAAAAGAAAAAATTATTCCAACGAAAGAATAAAAACGTAGCTCGGCCGAGCATGTAGCCTGCTGCGTCTCGAAGCAGGCTACATTAAGGGGACACGACGGACGGCAGTTCGCGTCCTTGTACATGGTAGGAAGGGCCTGGCGATTCGATCATTCCGCCGCCTAAACAGACATCTCCATCATAAAACACGATCGATTGCCTTGGCGTTACTGCCCTTTGAGGCACATCAAAAGCAACAACGACCTTCCCATCCACAATCTTTTCAATTACACAATGTTGGTCCGGTTGTCGATATCGCACTTTTGATCGGCAACGGAATGGAAATAAGCTTGGAGCGACTCCGGATATCCAGGTAAGATCAGTTGCAATGACGGTATCACAAAAAAGAGCGGGATGCAAAATCCCCTGATCAACAAAAACAACATTGCGCTCAACATCCTTTCCAACGACAAACCAAGCCTCCCCGGCACCCCCGATGCCCATCCCGCGTCTTTGGCCAGGCGTATAAAAAGCAGCACCATCATGCTGTCCGACAACCTCTCCTTTGAGATTTTCAAAATTCCCGGCTTTGTATTGAATATATTGTCCGAGGAACTGTTTGAAATCGCGTTTACCGATAAAGCAGATGCCGGTACTGTCCTTTTTTTCTGAAGTGGCAAGCCCATTTTGGCGGGCAATTTCCCTCAATTCACTTTTAAGCATATGGCCGATAGGGAACATCACTTTGCTCAAAGCCTGCCCATTAATGGCATAGAGAAAATAGCTCTGGTCTTTTCCGGGGTCTGCCCCTTTAAGGAGTTTCATGCTGTCCACATGACCACCAACTTGACAATAATGGCCAGTAGCCAAAAAGTCACCACCAAGCTCAATTGCTTTCTGCAGCAATACTTTAAATTTAATTTCACGATTACAAAGAATATCGGGATTAGGTGTATACCCTTTCTTAAACTCTTCCACAAAATGGCTGAAAACATTTTCTTGGTATTCTTTTATGAAATTGACCGAATAATAGGGGATGCCGATCTGCCCGCAAACTCTAACGACATCAGCATATTCCTTGGAAGCTTGACAAACGCCATGCTCATCCTGCTCTTCCCAATTTTTCATGAAAAGGCCGATTACTCGATATCCCTGCTGCTTTAAAAGCAAAGCACATACTGAAGAATCAACCCCTCCGGACATTCCCACAACAACGGTAGTCTCAGAGTTAGACTTTGAATCGGTTTTTACATTATTCATTGTGAAACCTGCCCTAGGTTTGCATTTTGCAGCTGCTCTACAGGATAGAGGTTCTTTTCTTCCTCAGATTTAGCAACCAGAGCTGCGCAGCAGCTGATCCCATAAACATTAGTCGCCGCTCTGAACATATCCAAAATCCTTTCAACTGCAAGTACTAAAGCAATCCCTTCAGTAGGCAAACCGACGGTTTTTAATGTGATCACAATTCCAATTAAACTGGCAGAAGGAATTCCGGGCATGCCAATGGTATTCAATATGGACATCACTATAATGATTAATTGAGTTGTCAAAGGAAGTTCAATACCATAAGCTTGCGCAATAAAAAAGGGCACTATGCACTGGAAAAGAGCTGCCGCAGATAGATTAACGGACACACCTAAAGGCAAAACAAAGCTGCAAATACGGTTAGATATTCCAGCCCTCTGCTCTACACATTCTATTGCAGCTGGCAAAGCTGCTGCAGATGAACTTGTGGAAAATCCGGTCAATAAAGCCGGGAACATGGCTTTAAAATGTTTTACCGGATCGATTCCACCAATCCCCTTTAGCAGTAAAGATAGCACGATAAATATGTAAACGCAGAGTGCTGAAATCACTGTTGCACTAAACCAGGCCAAGGAAAGTATCGAATCAATACCTGACAAAGCGACAACTTTGGCGACAAGCGCAAAAACACCTACTGGAAGGGCTTTCATGATCAAACCCGTAATTTTCATCATGATTTGAAACAGCGCTTTCCAAAATGATAACATCACTGACGCTAGGGGAGCTTCGATCTTCATCATATAATAGCCAAAAATAAGGCAAAAAGGAATCAACCCAATCATTTGGCCTTGCGATGCAGCAGCCAAAATATTTACCGGAATAAGCTTGAGGATTATCTGCGCAATTTTTGCAAAACCTCCCTCTTGGGAAATCTGCTCAAGGGCTTTGATTTTGGCATCGGCATAAGCCAAATCTCCGGAGACTAGAAAGCCATCGCCGGGATTCATCAACATCACTACGACATACCCTGTTAGTACTGCCAAAGTGGTAGTCAATAGAAAATAAAAGATTGTTTTCACCCCTAAAGTCCCAAAAGAGCCTTCAGCTCCCATACGCGCAGTTCCAGTTATAATCGAAGCGACTACAAGGGGCACCACTACTAATGTCAAAGCATTAAGAAAAAGCTGCCCTACCAGATCGAATATCTGCACATAGGTGACATTTCCTATCCCCTTATCTGTTCCTGCCAAAAGTCCAACAACGATTGCGAGCAGCATCGATCCAAAAACATTTATTAGGGCCGAATTCTTTTTAATCATTGTATTTTTCCGAAATTTCCAATTTGTATTGCGTGAAGTATACCCTAAACTCGATTCGAATTCAGCAATAAAATGTTTTGATCTCTACTTTTTTCTGGAAAAAAAAGTGAGAAATTTTGAACCAACCTTTAAGCCGGAGCCTGAATTAAATTTAAAAATATACACAACCAGGAAAACAAACTAAATATTGACAAACTATATGTTTTTGCGTATCTTAATTAAAGGACTTTAAATAAGAGACTACTATGCAAGTAACTAAATATAATCCAAAATTTGTATTCATTTTTGATAATAATCATTACGATCCTCATAATATTTCTATCTCACATCGATTATGTAATATCGAGGGTCACAAAAATTTGATATTTTTTGATGAGAGTGCTCTGTTTGATAAAGAAGATCTAAAACAATATTCAATTGAATTATTAGCCAAAAATAATCCTTTATCGAC
>JACCVN010000554.1 GCA_013698165.1 Parachlamydiaceae bacterium
TAGATGATCAGGGCGTGGCCCGCGGGGGAGTTATTGTCGACCTCTTTAATCTTCAGCTCCAGGTACTCAAAGCTGATGCGGTTGTCATAGCAACGGGAGGCCTTGGACTTATATTCAAAAAATCAACTAATTCAACCTTCTGTACCGGCGCTGCCAATGGCCGTCTTTTTAAGCAGGGTATGAAATATGCCAATGGCGAGTTCATTCAAATCCATCCAACAGCCATTCCAGGGGTAGATAAACTACGACTAATGTCTGAATCTGCCCGTGGTGAAGGCGGTAGGATCTGGGTTTGGGGCGACTCCTCAAAAAAGATTGAAAGCCCTGAAGGCAAACTCATTCCTTGTGGAAAGACTGGCGAGCCTTGGTATTTTCTCGAGGAAATGTATCCCGCCTTCGGGAATCTTGTTCCACGAGATATCGGGGCGCGCGAAGTTCTGCGCATTTGTGAGCTGGGCCTTGGTGTGGAAGGAAGAATGGAAGTGTTTTTAGATGTTTCTCATCTTTCAGCGGAAAAAAAACATAAGCTGGAAGCGATCTTAGAAATCTATGAAAAGTTCACTGGCGATGATCCGCGCCAAGTACCCATGAAAATTTTCCCCGCAGTTCATTATTCAATGGGCGGTGGATGGGTAGATTGGCCCGCAGCAGACGATCCTGACCGCTCAACCCGTTTTAGGCAGATGTCAAACATTCCCGGATGCTTTAATGTCGGGGAGTCAGACTATCAATATCATGGAGCCAACCGTCTTGGGGCGAACTCCCTACTTTCTTGTATCTTTGGAGGCCTTGTTGTAGGACAAGAAATTCCAAATTACCTTAGTAGCCTCCCTAGTAGTTTTCTGGATAGCCCTTCAACAATCTTTGATGATGCCATCAATGCTGAGCAAATCATCCGCAAAGATCTAATGTCCCGCAACGGCCCTGAAAATATTCATCGCCTTCATGACGAACTCTCAGAATGGCTTGTCAAAAATGTCACTGTCAAACGCAACAACGCTGATTTAGCCCTTACCTACGATAAGATCTTAGAGTTTAAAGAAAGATACAAAAAAATCTCTCTCGATGACCGCAGCCAATTCGCAAATCAGACCTATATTTTTGCGCATCAATTTGATGCCATGCTCGACCTGGCCCTAATTATCACTAAAGGGGCTCTTCTAAGGGATGAGTTTCGTGGTGCACACTTTAAGCCGGAATTCCCCAAACGCGACGATGAGAACTTTCTGAAAACGACAATCGCAACTTTCAATCCTGCCAATGGAGAGCCTATTATTAGCTACGAACCAGTGGATTTGCGTCATTTAAAACCAATTTTGCGCGACTATACAACAGCAAAAAAGATAAAGCCTACACTGGAAAATATTCCTGCAAATATTCAACTCCCAATTTAGGAATTCAATGGAAGAAAAACTAGAGACTTACGTCTTAAAAATCTATCGTGGAAATCCCGGCCATCAATATTGGGAAGAATTTGAGCTCAAATTGGTCCCTTACGCCAATGTGATTTCGTCCTTGATGGAAATACAAAAGAATCCGGTTAACGGGAAAGGGATTAAAGTTGAACCGGTAGTGTGGGAATCAGGCTGCCTCGAAGAAGTTTGCGGCTCATGTTCGATGCTTATCAACGGCAAACCTAGACAAGCGTGCACAGCTCTTATTGAAGTGATCATTCGGCAAACCAACAACAGGACCATTACACTTGCTCCTTTCAGCAAATTTCCTTTAGTCCGCGATCTTATTGTTGACCGCAACTCTATGTTTGAAAACCTTAAAAAAGTTCATGCCTGGATTGACACCGATGGAGCATTTAATCGCGGCCCAGGTCCAAAAATCAGTCAGAAAAACCAAGAAGTCATGTATGCCCTTTCAACATGCATGACCTGTGGCTGCTGCGTGGAAGCCTGTCCCCAAATTAATAACAAATCAAAATTTGTCGGCCCGCAAATTATTTCGCAGGTGCGACTATTCAATGCTCATCCAACAGGCAAAATGCAGAAAAGTCGGCGCTTGCGCCCTCTCATGGAAGAAGGAGGAATCGCAGATTGCGGCAACGCACAAAATTGTGTTAAGGTATGCCCAAAAAACATCCCTCTTACTGACTCCATAGCTGACATTGGCAGAGAAGTCAACATAGAAGCCCTGAGAGGCCTCTTTAGTTTGCCAGAAAGAGACGGACAATAACGTCCTATTCTTTATGTTCACCATTAATCCTCAACTTAGGCATACTCTTAAGATTAGCTAATCAGCACAACGTATGGATGAATAAAAAATGGAATTGTCACTCCTTTCTCTAAAAGAAAACTTAAAAAAATCCCTTAAATCTAATACTTTTTATTTAGCTGTCTTGAGCAGCCCAATACAAAAAGATGAAACTAAGAAAATTTCTGTTCGTCCCATAGAAACTAAATCTGGATTATTATACCAAATTAGTGAACAAAGAGCAGAAAAAATCTTTCACCGCAACGTCACAGCAAGCGAATTGTCAATTTTTTTATTCGACGAAAAGGCAAGCAATTTTAAACAAGCGATTTTCTTTACCGAAGATGCCGACTATCAATTACTAAGAAGACAAAAGGGTAAAGAGACGCTTCTGAAGAAAAAGCCATCCAAAGGAAAAACTTTACCTCTTCATAACCGACAAAAAAATTATTTGCTTCCGGAAGGGGAACCGATCGATTTTCTGATCCGACTTGGAATCATGAACAAAGAAGGACAAGTCTTCCCGAAAAAAGTTGATAAATTCCGTCAAATCAACCGCTACTTAGAAATCGTAGATGACACTCTATCTGAACTCCCCAATGACCGTGAACTAAATATATTAGACTTTGGATGCGGCAAATCTTATTTAACCTTTGCCCTCTATCACTACCTAAAGGAGATCAAAAACGTTTCTGCCAAGCTGACCGGCTTGGACCTTAAGAAAGACGTCATTGATTTCTGCAACGGTTTAGCAAAGGAATTGGGCTATCACAAACTAAGTTTTGAAGTAGGAAATATCGAAGGATTTGCCCCGGAAAGTTCACCGGATATGGTTATTTGCCTTCACGCCTGCGATACTGCCACTGATGCAGCCTTGGAAAATGCGGTGCGCTGGCGAGCAAAAGTTATTTTAGCCGTCCCTTGCTGTCAACATGAACTTTTTAATCAAGTTGAACAACCTCTATTATCCTCACTATTAAGACATGGCATTCTTCGGGAAAGATTTGCTGCTTTGGTCACAGACGCTGCAAGGGCTGATATTCTAGAATCTTTAGGCTACCACTGCCAGATTATTGAGTTCATTGACCTTGAACATACTCCTAAAAACTTGCTCATCAAAGCTATACGCACAAAAGATGTGCAAACATCCTTGACAAGTGACAATATCAGTTCCAAAAAAATACTCTCTGCAAAAGAAAGATATCAAGCCTTCTCCCAAACTCTAAATATCCGGCCCTCTCTTGAGACACGTTTCAAACTATGATATAAATGACATAGCTGAATCTAAAAGAATGGGCAGCTCGAAAGACCTTGCGGTTGAGCTCATTTAAAAGGCCCTTTATTAGACAATACATGGGCTTTTAAATGGAGCCCCCCAAGGCTCTGGCGCAGGCGAAATTCTCATATTCAGCTATGCCGAGTATATAAGATGCTGATGAGCCAGCACCAGTTTTATCACACAGACACAAAAACAAAGACGCAAAGTGGCAAAGTGGCAAAGGAACGCAAAGAGAAAATGATGTTCAAACTTAAATAAATAAATAATTTTTTTTAAAAAAATTAATTTTTTATTTCTTTCTTTTGTTCGTCATGTTCGTTTGGATTTGTGCCTTTGCTTCTTTGCGTTAAAACTGGTGCTAGCTCATCAACCGCTTGTAAATAAAAACTAATCTTTTATTATATAGCATTGCTCATTAAACTTTCCCATATCAACATCCCCTAAAAATAAAGACATAGCTCCTTTTCATGTTGAAATTAACCTTTCAAACGTGTATTCTAATTGCGACAGTTTAGTAAATAAAATAAATTAAACAAAACAATCCCTTGCTTTAAGGCTAATTATGCCAATCACTAGACGCAACCAATATCTGACGCTTGCCGCCCTTTGGGTTGGACACTTTTCCGTCGATTTTATGCTAGGAATCTGGTCTGTATACAAGACCATTGCCGGGCTGGATTTAGCTCTCTGTGGTTTAATTGTGGGCCTCTGTGCTTTTATTGGAGAAGGGCTCCAAGCTTACTTTGGAACCTTAAGCGATCGAGGCTATCGCACCCAGCTTATTGTTATT
>JACCVN010000567.1 GCA_013698165.1 Parachlamydiaceae bacterium
ATATAATACAGGGCCTTTCAATTGAGCCCACCCGTGAGGCTTTCGCGTTGCCCAAATTCTCAGATTCAGTTATGTTGAGTATATATGAAAGATCGAAATAAAATTGACAAGCTGGCCACTTTCTTAAATGATTCCCCCACAGCATGGCATGCTGTAGACAACTTAAAAAAAATCCTTACAACTAAAGGTTATCAAGAGATTAAAGAAAGTGATCGCTGGCGTCTAAAAAAGGGCGGCCGTTACTTTGTATGCCGCAATGGCTCTTCGCTTTGCGCCTTTGCTGTTCCGGATCGGAAGCCTCTTCGAGCCACAATCCTTGGATCCCATACAGATAGCCCTGCTTTGAAGCTGAAACCTAATCCGGAATACAGAAAGGAAAATATGGTGATGCTAGGGGTTGAAGTTTACGGTGGACCTCTGCTCAACTCATGGCTCAACCGCGACCTTGGCATCGCCGGCAGAATTTGCTGCTTGTCTTCAACAGGTGAGATCGAAGAAAAACTGGTTTGCATTGATGATTCCCCCGTAGTGATTCCCCAATTAGCCATACATCTTGATCGTACAGTCAATGAAACCGGGTTAGTCCTCAATAAACAAGAACATCTTTCAGCCCTTGCTTGCCTGGCCAACTCTAAAGAAAATGATAAAAATTACTTGGAGACCCTTTTTAAACATGAGACCGGAAACAATCGTATAATCTCGCATGATCTTTTTCTTTATCCTATTGAATCTGCCCGATTTGTCGGTAAAAATAAGGAGATGTTATCAAGCTATCGCATCGATAACCTCTGCAGTGTGCACTCTGCTGTCGACGCGCTCGTATCATTTGAACATTCCAAGAAATCAGAAACCCTAACAATGGGACTTTTTTGGGACCATGAAGAGATCGGTTCTTCAACTGCACATGGAGCCAATTCTCCATTTCTTACACAAATGCTAGAAAGGATTCTCCTTTCTCTAGACATGGACCGGGAAAGCTATTTCACCCTGCTCAATAGTTCATTATGCATTTCTGTAGACCTGGGACATGCTCTAAATCCTAATTACACTGAAAAATCCGACTCTAGGCACAACCTGCTTTTAAACCACGGTATTGTTATTAAGACAAACGCTATCCAAGCCTATGCTACCGATGCTCGTTCTTCAGCAGAAATCGTCAAATGCTGCCATTCTGCATCCATTCCCTATCAAATGTATGTCTCACGAAATGATCAACCCTCCGGCTCAACCATTGGACCAATCACTGCCCGTTTATCCGGAATCTCCACTGTAGATATCGGCATTGCACAACTATCTATGCATTCGTGCCGTGAACTCATCAGCTGCCAAGACCATTTGGACATGTGCCACCTCCTTAAAGCTATGCTTGAATCAAATTAATGAAATGTATCCTGCTGCATCTCGGAGCAGGTGTAAACTTTTTAGCTCCACCTAGAAGCAGCAGCTAGCTTTCCCTGCCCCTATTTCACTTTTATTTCACTTTTATTCTTGATTGTTAAGTTGTTACATAGTATAATAACTACATAATTTATGTTTACTTAACTAAATCTTAATAATTGCCAAAAAAATATCAATAAGAGTTTTTATGACTATTAATCCACTTGCCAATCTTGCACAAGTTATCGCCCAAACACCACCAGATGATAAAAAAACTCCTGAGGTGTTTCAAAAAAGACATAATCCTGTTGTTTACAATGCCACTAAAAAGGACGCAATTAAGTGGAAATCGCTAACAACATGGGAAACATTACTGAAGATAGAAACGTTAATGTTGGACGAAGATAATTTAAAGGAAATAAATAATGCGCAACTCGATTCTCTTAAAAAGTATTGTATAACTGCAATTATAAATGAAAGCGGTATTTTTAACACTCTGTGGACACTCTTTAAACATATTATTAAAGACGGCTTTTGGATTAGCACCTCAGGTAAAGCCACCGAAATTTTAATAAATGTAATTAATGTCAAAAATAAAAAAAAGAACAAAATTCCATTAGTCAACTTTCAACCTGATTTTGAAATCCTTAATACAGGAAGCCAAGGCCCTTCTCGTATCTATTCGGTAAAAGAAGAAAAGCATTTTAATTTATCTTCTGCTAAAAAAGGCATCGGTTTCATTAATGGGATTCAGAATTCTTACGTTGATGCCACAAATAATGCTAAATATCTTGCTACTCTTGCCGGCGAAAGCATGGAAGTGGACTGTAAAGCTCTTCACACCGAAGAAGGAGTGGTATCAGGATTTCTAAAAAAACTGCCACGTTTTCTCTATTCACCAGAGGAAAAAGTGCCTGTCGTCTTAAAAGGCGTGCACATTGATGCAGTCTATAACGCCGTGCATGGGATTTTTGCCGACCTAAAAGAATCCTGGTTTGGATGGTATGGACACAGCACCAAACCTGCATGCAAAGTTAGGAAAATGTGGACTAACTTTTTTAAAAAAAATCCTGATGGAAAATTCCTAATGTTTTGCCACAGCCAAGGAGCGATTCACGTCAAACATGCCTTAGTCGATTATCCAGAGAGTCTTCGCAAACGGATTGAGATTGTGGCTATAGCCCCAGGCGTATTTATAGATCCAAAACATTGTGCCAGGGTTATAC
>JACCVN010000570.1 GCA_013698165.1 Parachlamydiaceae bacterium
AGATGCAGCAGGCCATATGTAAATCGCCAGATTGATGGCAAGAATGCGCTTATTCACAAATCTAAACTCTTAAATCATAGATGCTTATTCCTTAACTTAACGACATTGGGCTACAGGCCCATACCCCCACCCGAGGGTATTATTTAAGGGCATAATCTTCTAAAGAAAACAGAATTGAAAGACTTAGATGTATGTGAGAACTCAACGTAGAAATAGGAACAAAAACAACACCCTAGCGTGTGGTAGACCAAGTTATAGAGCAAGCCGCGAATGCGCCGGCAGCAAACGTTGCTGCGGCGCATTCGCAGCTCACGGAAATTCGATTTTCAACCACATGTTCACGCGTGTGGCTATATATTGCCACGGTTAGGGTGTTCATTTTGTGGAATTTTTTGACACTTTTTGTATCCATATCAGACACATTCTTCAGTTTCCATCTCCATTTTGTTCTGAACCGTATGTGTTTTGATTGCTGTCGGGCTTATTCGGTTCGTGGTTCCAGCTGTTAGTATAACCTCTCGCTTGCGCATTTGGGTCTTCAGGAGTAATGTCACTTGATGAGGCTCTTTCCACGGGATAGATACGTGCAGGGCCTGAACCGTAATCATTTTCTTGAGCGATTTGGGATTGATAGTTTTGATAACTAGAGGGCCTATAATTTTGGGAATATAGATTCGAAAAAAACAGCGCAGCTGACATGAAGCTAAAAATCATGAAATTTTTCATAATTAAAACCTTGGAAACTAGATGTTAAGGGGCCCGTAAACAAGAGTACTCTGCTCCAAAACATGCCAAAAAACAGCATTAATGCAAGTCAAACCATTAAAATTCAACCAGTGAATAAAGCATGATTAAAATGCCGAGCTACATTATATTCTTTTTTTACAAAATCCAAGGTAAAATCATCCATCTCGTTGTTGTATAGGCAAACCATTCATCTCCAAATTCATTCCCCAACGCTTTTTCTTCTACATATATCCGATAACCAAGTGCAAAGAACAATAAAACCAAAAAAGCAAAGAGCACCATTAAGTATCCAGAAGCAATTCCAAATCCTATTGTCGCAATAAGGATACCGGTATAAGAAGGATGACGAAGCCATTTATAAGGACCATCCATAACCAGATGATGATTTGAAAAAATGATCACCTTCATCGTAAAAAACTTTCCAAGGCTGACGACAGCATAAATCCTTAGCGCAAGTCCAAGGATCATCAGGCTAATTCCAATAGGAAATAAATAGCCTGGGAGGTCTGAGTCCCACCTCATATGCAAAACTAATAGGATCATTCCTGACATCAATGAACTCGCAAGAGCAATTAACCACCAAGAACCCTTATCTTTTGATTCGGCTTCATGATTATTTATTTGCGGAGATATATTTATTCGGGCGATTATGCGAATAATCAGCTCTAAAATGAACCATAGAACAGACAACCATAGCAGGCGGCTTGCTCCATTGAAACTCACAACCCAGCAAATATAGTCACATAAAGCGTTGATGTAATCGCTGCTAAAAATTGATGCAAAACAAAGCATGAAAATATCCTTTCTAAAAATCTGAAATTACCTCTTGACTTCCTTAAAAGAAATCAAAAAATTGTAGAATTTTGAACCTTGAAAAACAGAGAATTACATTATCAAGCGATATTAACATACTCTGACAGGATCCTTTTAAGAATATCCTTCATTATTTATAATTCAGGCAAACGTGCCAACTCTACTTCTTTTTACAGAAAGTTTTCTTTAATGACAAAAAAATCTCAAATTTATGTGCGGCCAGCACAGTTCAATGATGGAATGCAAATTGGACAACTCATTTTTGACACTGTCCACAGCATCAACATACAAGACTACACACATGAACAGATAAATGTTTGGGCACCTAATCCTTTAATGTACAGCACGTATGAGGAAAGTTATGCATATGTAGCTGAATTAGATGGCAAAATATTGGGATTTACAAATATGACTTTTGAAGGTTATTTACACCGCTTTTACATTCATAAAGATTACCAAAGACAGGGTGTAGGAAGCCTATTGCTAGATGCTGTAGAAACTAAAGCGCTGGAGATGGGTCTCAAACAAATTTTTCTGGAAGCAAGTATTACATCCAAGCCATTTTTTTTGGCCAAAGGGTATCAGGAAAAAGAAAAACAAGTCATCGTATTACGAGGCATGACCTTTATTAATCATAAAATGCTAAAAGAGTTTTAAGGTAGTCTAAAAACTGGCATAAATCTTGAGTTAACTCATGAAATTGGTTTAAACACAATCGCTTCAAGTTTGAAATCATGAAGAAGTATTGAACCGTCAGGCAATATTTGATTAGCCTCAAGCACAGCATCAACAATTTCATCTACAAATAGGCTCTGTAGTGAAGGGGATAAGTGATCAATAAAATTGCAAAGAGGTCGAAAAAATCCAACTACCGCTTCCCGATCTTTAAAGTGTGTATATGTGGACTCCTGGCTGATTTTTTCTATAACAAATCCAGCATTTTCTAAAAGCAAAGTATATTCTTTGGCATTGTAATATTGTTTTTTTTGCTCAAAATTTGAAAAATATTGCGCCCATCGGTAAGTCTTGGTTAGTGCATGAGCTAGAGGGCCTAAATTCGAAGGTTGCTTTCCTGGACGTGTTATAATCGCCTTCCCATTGGGTTTAAGTGCCTTATAAAGTGAATTAAGCGCTTGCTCTTGTTCATTAATTCGATTTAAAGCTAATAGGGCTACAACTTTATCAAATTGTGCGACAAATGGAAGGTTTCTTGCATCTCCTTGCATGTAGATGATATTTGGGGATTGATAATTCTCTCTAGCATCGGCGAGGATCGTCTCAGAGATATCCAAACCAACCACCATACCAGAGGGCACTTTAGCAGCAACTACTGCAGTAATAGAACCATTTCCACATCTTAAATCGAGAACTTTATCATCTTTATCAAAAGGAAATGCATCTAAGCTTTCCATTGCCCATTTCCATTGGAGAGTGTATTTTTCTTGATTATCATTGGCATGAACCAATTCGTCACTGGCTGATAAGCTCTGCAGCCCCATTGACAAGGTGAAAATGATTTGAAAAAGAGATTTAAGCATATGTTTCCTGGGTTATAACATGAAATATTGTCAATTTTCTTAAAGCCTGTCAAGGGACTAATCTCGCACAGGAGATTTTTTTTCTGGGGGGCCAAGGTCAGAGAAACCAGATATTTGTAAGTGAAATTTCAAAATCAAAAACCGAGTATAAATTTAAAAGATGAACCCCTCCAAATGAGATTGCATAAGTCCGATAGTGGCGAATGCGGCGGCAGCATAAAGGCAAAGGGATAAGTTTTATCATTACCCAAATCCTTGTGCGACCAAGTCACATAGGTTACACTTTTCCTGTCTGCTTGTCTTTTTTTCTATTCAATACTAAGCTTTTCCCGGCTTCATCTCTGAAAGGTACTCGTTTTGCGATGAACTAAACTTGTTTTTCTAAAACTATATGATTTACCCTAATGTGCTAACTATAATACACTCTGATCCGAATGGGCTAATTATATTGCAGTTCATTTAAGAAAGGCCCCCTATAAGGCCCTGTATTACCTTTCACAAGCCGCCCCTTCGGGACTTTTATTCAAATATTCCCTACCCATAGTTTGCCCCTATCGGGACTACACTATGGGCTTTACACAATCAACACCGCACAATAGACTCTTTTTTCTGTCTAAAACCGGTATTGCATGTTTAATTTCAAGGTTATCGG
>JACCVN010000573.1 GCA_013698165.1 Parachlamydiaceae bacterium
GGTTTGCCGATCGTAAAAGGGGCTGTATTGACTAATTCAACCCCTTTTACGATCGACAAACCACGGGAGCTTTCACGCTAGAAATAGTCGAAAATTCTACCTTGACAGTGTACTAGATTATCTTTGATGATGGGTGACGGATAGGAATTATCCGCCACTGATTTTCCTCATTTTTCCTTTCATAAATGGTCCTTTTACTTGTTCAGCAAACCGAGATGTTGAGACTAGAATTCGGAAACAGGTAAAAAATGCAATTTTAATACATTCTGTGCTATAGTTCCTCAATTAAGAGACAAAATATCCCTTTGAAGAAAAGGCCCCTTTTTGAGGGGCTGCTACATGCACTCTTCTAAAAGGTGTTGCGAAGAAAGATGACAAAAACTGCAATCAATATTGATAAGATTTCGGTATCGAGATCCTGAGTGAGATTCATGATAAAAGAGTGGTTTAATTGGATTAATGCTTCTATAGGTTTGGCGGCCGTGCTATTGCTGATAGCTGGCCTAGTCATGATGTTTTCCCGATCATCCTCAATCCCTGTCCTGGAAGTCGCAACCGTCAAGTCATCCTTGCCGGAGTCTGTATTCCTCCAATCTAAAGAAGCTTACGATTCAATCGATGAACCTGTCATGCATCTAAAGACCGGCAAGATAAGCCTACAATTGCCTGATCTTAAAAATGTCTTGGCTTTTCATGGAAAAAATAACCGTCCTGATGCAGACCCTGCAAACAATGTTCTGCACATTGGATTTACAGGTGAAAAGTCTCCTATTTCGTTACTACCAAACGAGAGCTATTATCTTTTATATGATCGCAAGCAAACGCCTCCTCGTTACGTTTTAAGCCCTAACAACTCCGAAACGCCCCTGTGGATGGAAGTTTCATCCAGTGGTAATCAGGGTCTTGTTAAAGTGCGTCTTAAAGATGAGACCGGCACTATCATCCAGGAACCTGCTTCAAACGCACAGTTTACTTTGGCCGAAAAGCCGCAAAACGCTGCAGCCCCTGCAGTATGGGACATTGGCAAGGTGCGTGTTGACGGGACTTTGCTTGCGCGACAAAAAGCCCGTTGGTTTGGTATCGATAAATTTTTAGAAAGGCATGGCGGTCCGGAATTTCAATTAACAATCGATAAGCAGCGTATTGATTTTGGTGAGGCTGAAGAGGGTTATTCAGTCTTTATTAGCAAGGATTCCATCCTTGTTTGGGATAATAATCATTGGAAAGTGGCTGCGCCAGGTGCTGAAACATTAGGCAAGCCAATTCTGATCATCAAGAAAATCGACGAAAAACTGATGAATTTCGAGTTGTGGGACGCCGAAGGAAAAAATAAGGTCATTCTGAACTTGTTAAAAAGCAATGAATCTTCAATACCACCGAATCTTATGGCCAGCTTTCACTTTTTAGGAGCAAAGACCCTTTCGCAGTTTGTCTTTGAAATAAATAAAGAACGCATGACTCTAGCCCCACAGGATTGGCTGCTTTTTGTCGACAAAGGGTGGAGGAAATTGACAACACCTGAAGAGATTGACGCATATGTAGACCGTAAGACTTTAGGATACCTTTTTGTATTTGATGCTGTTGAAAAACGCGATGATAAACAAGTGATGGTGGGGACGATATTTAACCGCGCACGCAACGATCTTCAACACGTGGAACTGCTCATGCAGCAATCCAGTGCAGGAATGACTCCTTATGTGCCTAAATCTGATGAAACTGGCAGGTCGAAAGATTCTCCAGGTTCTTCTGATCAAGGGCCTCAAGGCAAGGTTGGAAGGGGAGCCGAGAATTCCTATACTTCTTCTTATGAAGATGGGGATTCCGATGCTTCAGAGTCCAACATGCATTCGCGAAGACGGAAAAGAAAATTGGACCACGATGATTAATATTTATGAAAAGGCCAGGCTGATGAATTTTTTGATAGGCTCGTTCCTTACATTTTTACTCTCTTGTTCTCTTATTGAAGGACAGACCATCGCTGAGAAAAAAGCAGGCATCGTCACGGGAGGTACCGGTGGGTTGAGCCCTGATGCCCAAAAGATGCTTGGCGAGGTTAACACTAACTTGTGTGATACCCAAGATGAAATAGCCGAACTTTACCAAAATGTTCAGATGCTTTATCAAAGTGGAGCTCCTTTAGAGGTCTTTGAGCCTTCCTTATTAAGGATTCGCGAGCTTAGAAGTCGTCTTAAAGATATAGAAGTTACTTGGCGAGAAAAAGCTGCTTCCTTTGATGATGAAACTTACGCTCTTTGGCATCAGCCGGAAACAACAATCGGTCAGCTAGTAAACGATTATGGTTCGCAGGACTATGTCTATGTCTCTCCTCCTGAAGTCTCAAAGCTTAAAATCAGTATCGATTCTAGTCTGCCCATCCCTCGTTGTTCCTGGGACGAAATGCTGCAATTAATTTTAAATCAAAGTGGTATTGGTGTAAGGCAACTGAGTCCTTTTTTAAGAGAGCTCTATCTATTGCAGAAAAATTCAACAGCTCCGCAACTGATCACCGATAGGCGCGAAGAATTAGAGTTCTATCCTGGAGATGCGCGAGTTGTTTTTGTATTAACTCCGGAGCCTGCTGAAGGCAAACGCATTTGGTTTTTCCTCAATAAGTTTGTCAATCCAGCCTCTACTGTACTGTACATGATCGGTCGTGATATTTTAATCATTGCCAAAGTTAATGAAGTTAATGACTTATTAAAAGTCTATGACTTTGTAGCCAGCCACAAAGGTGATCGGGAGTATAAAGCTGTCACTATCAATAAAATTGACGTAGATGAAATGGCGCGCGTATTGGGCTCTATCTTCGATTTGATCAGCGAGCCTCTGAAAGCTGTTGAGACGTCTCCATCTGCCGGTGACGTGAGAGGCGGCAAGGGCCCGGGGCGTGACAATCAAAGCGCCAGCGGATCCCCGGACAGGGGCGGCTCGAGGAGCTCTCAAGAAGTTTATGGCAGTAGCTTAAAGATTATTCCTTTGAAAAATGTAGCCCAAGCACTATTTCTTGTGGGTACAAAAGAAGAAATTAGTAAAGCTGAAGAGATTATTGCACAGGTGGAAAATCAGCTAGGCGATGCTCGCAAAAAGGTGATTTTTTCTTACCGTGTGCGGCACTCCGATGCGGATGAACTGGGACATATCCTTGAACATATTTATTCACTAATGATTGAATCAGGTCCTGGGATCGAAGATAATTTGGTTCCTCCCATGCCGCCTCCATTTGAACCACCGCTAATACCACCTGAAGAGTTTCGTGCTCCGGAAATTCAGCTGGGACTTTATGACCAAGGTTACTACCTGACTGACCGGTTCATCGTCAATCCTGATCAAAGAAGACCACGGCGCCCACCGCCGAACTTGGGTCGCAACAATTTTATCGTCGATCCTAAGACAGGGTTGCTTGTCATGGTTGTAGAAGTGGATATTCTTGAACGCCTAAAGGAATTGATCAAGAAGCTTGACGTGCCTAAAAAGATGGTGCAAATCGAAGTGATGCTGGTGGAACAGGTGAGCCGGTTTAATGACAGTATCGGCCTGAATCTATTGCAGATCGGCACACAGGCCTTAAATATCACTGATACATCACTGATCTTTAATGCGGCTGAGAATGCCCTTGCCGGCATTACCGATTTTATTATTAGCCGGCCGGGTACTTGCTCGACGCCTGCTTATGACGCTATTTATCGATTTTTAGTCTCTCGCGATGATGTCAGGATCAATGCCAGCCCTTCACTACTGATCATGAATGAAACTCTTGGAACTATCGAGATTGAAGAAGAAATTTCGGTCCAAACCGGAACCTTTGTGATCCCTACAGCCGGAACTCAGACGTTAAGTAACGCATTTGCACGGGCACGGTATGGTATTAGACTCGACATTACACCTACGATCCATATGCGTGAGTCCGACGATCCCTTCGTTGAAGGGGAGGATGATATCCCTAATTATGTCACCTTGCTCTCGGATATTAAGTTTGAAACGATCAATGCAAATGTGACTGCCAACGCACCTACAACCCCCGATGTCACCAGGCGCGTGATTAAAAATGAAGCGCGCATCGCTGATGGACAAACTGTGATTATTGGTGGATTGCGCAGAAAAAATAGCGCGGATGTTGTCAATTCTGTCCCCTTCATTGGTGAATTGCCGGGGATTGGAAAACTTTTTAGCACAACAAGTATCCTGGACCAGTCAACAGAGATGTTTATTTTTATGACTCCAAAAATTGTTACAGATCCTTCTGAAGATTTGGATAGAATTAGATGTGAAGAGATGGTCAGACGTCCAGGAGATATTCCAGGTTTTATGTGTGCTCTTCATGAAGCACAAAAACGTGAGCGCGAAGAGGTACTTGCCGGTACAATGAGGCTCTTATTTGGACGTGTAGATGAGCGCTGTGTTGATCTTGAAGCCTGCAAAAATGGGGTAAGAGAGGGCGAATACGATGGAAGAAATTCAGGACGGAGAATGAGGCACTAGAAAACCCTTAAACTCAAAAGTCGAAATGTAAAGTTTTTATCTTTATATATAGCTAACTATGGGACCAGACCCTTAGTTAGCTTCAGTCAAAAAGAAGTGAAACATAAGGGACGTGCTCACTACTCCATTTTGAAAAGCATAACCACCGACCTTTCCCTGTAACTTTGCCTCTTATTGCAATTAGGTGTTATAATACCCTTAAAAGGTGATAAATATG
>JACCVN010000592.1 GCA_013698165.1 Parachlamydiaceae bacterium
GCATTATTATTTTATAATATAATTAAAAAATAATCCCTTGGGAACTTATGGAATTTAACCTAAATAAAGCTGTTGAAGACAGCACACTATTGCAAGAATACCGCAACACGGTCATCTTTTCCAAAAAATCTTCCGATCTTGGCAGATATGTGGAAAAATATGAAAAATGGTCACTGACTTACATCATCTCCCGTATCGGCTACGCTATTATGAGCCTCTATTATGCAACTTCTGCAGAAGCATGGCATGAAAAACGAGGAAAAGAATTCCTTAATGTTTTTACTAAAGAGCTAACCCAAAGTGCTTTAAAATCCTCATTAAAGACAAATGAGGTCTCTACGAATGTGCTATCAGCCCCAGCCGCTGTGGATCCCAGTGCACCTGTTGGACTTCCTAACCCAGGAAATAGTTGCTATCTTAACTCAGTAGCTCAAATGATATTGTCTATGGATGAAGCGGATAAAAATGCCCTCATCAGAACAATTGGAAACAAAGAGCTACGCGAAGCTTTTATTGCTGTTGCAGCATACTCAAAGAAAAACGATGCGACAAAGGAAGGGCTAGAGCCGTTGATGATAGCTCTTAGAGACTCCATTTTTAAAATGGGACTTAGCTTTTTTCCAGAAAAAGATCGCCTAGCGCAACATGATGCACAAGAGTTATTAAGTGTGATCTTAGATGGATTATTTGTTAATTTTGAGAATAGCACTAAAGCTAATGGATGGAATAGCGCTCAGTTCAAACTGAAAGTGAACACAAGCAAGTCGACGATGATTTCTTTGAACATCCCACAGGAAACCATACTTCAAAAATGGATTCCTGGAGCAAAAAAATTATCGATTGGTGAACGTCTAGATACTTTTTGTAATGAACAAAGCAATAGTGCCGATGGAGCACGAAATTTTGATAAGGTTGACGGTTCTGTAGCGTCTATTTCAAATTTTTCTACTCAAAATCGAATTAGCACAACACCACCAAAGTATCTATTTTTACATCTTGTTAGACAGGACTTTTCGACTGGTGTAGCTACAAAAGTAACCTCACATGTCCATTTACCAAACGAAATAGATCTTTCCAGCTTTGCGACTAAAGAAATTCAGGAGCAGTGTAAGGGGAAATTAATGTATGAACCTTCTGCAGTTGTTTTTCACTATGGGGATGAACCTAAGTCAGGGCATTACACCGCCAATGTGAAGAAAAATGGCAAATGGTATGACTGCAATGATTCAGCCGTGAAACCGGTTGATTTCAACTCCATTGACAACCAAAATTCCTATGTTGTCATGTTAAGAAGAAAAGATACGTAGCCTGCTGCGTCTCGCTGCAGGTGGAATAAGCCTTAAGCAGACCTACACCTTATCTTTAACAACGCATTTTCCTTCTTTTGCTACCGCACGTTAGTACCTGCTGCGAGACGCAGCAGGCTACGTAAATACCTGCTGCGAGACGCAGCAGGCTACAGACTACATTTAACCAAATAGTGTAAGCTGAATATCATTTTGGATTATGGGGGATTTAGTGCGAGCTTGACGCTTTGGCTTTGAGGGTTCAAAAGCGCTTTTGCGATTAGCATTTGACTCGAGATCTAAAAGAATATCCTTAGCGCGATTCACCACATCTATTGGTAAGCCTGCCAACCTACCGACATGAATACCATAACTTTTGTCGGTATCCCCCTTAATGATTTTGCGTAGGAAAACGACATTATCATCGCTTTCATGCACCGCTACAGTATAGTTGACAGCTCCAGGAATTTTAGCTTCAAGCTTTGTGAGTTCCCAATAATGAGTTGCAAAGAGAGTCTTTGCCATTCTTCCTTCCGCTGTAAGCAAATATTCTGCAATGGCCCAAGCTATTGAAATACCGTCATATGTGCTTGTCCCACGACCAATTTCATCAAGCACAACGAGAGATCGATCAGTTGCATTATTTAATATGTTTGCAGTTTCAGTCATCTCCACCATGAACGTAGATCTTCCCCTTGAGAGGTCATCGCTAGCGCCAATTCGAGTGAAAACTTTGTCGACTAAACCGATTTCCGCACTTTGAGCGGGGACAAATGAGCCCATGTGGGCCATAATGACAATTAAAGCCACTTGCCGAATGTATGTTGATTTTCCGGCCATGTTTGGACCTGTGATCAGTAGCAGTCTATTTTTATCACTGTCTAACAAAGTATCATTTGGCACAAAAGGTTCACTAGTATTTAGAGCCTCAATGACAGGGTGCCGGCCTTTTTTTATCACTAATGTACTGCCTTCATTGACATTTGGGCGGGCAAAGTTCTGTTTACGCGCAACAAAACCAAGGGATTGTAAACAATCTATAACAGCTAATGCCTGAGCGATCGCTAATATTTGCTTTGAAAAACCAGCAATATAAATGCGCAGTTGGACAAAGAGTTCACTTTCCATAGCAGCCATACGCTCTTCAGCGTTTAACACTTTATTCTCATAGTCTTTAAGCTCGGGGGTTATGTACCTTTGGGCATTAACGAGCGTCTGACGTCGCAAGAAGGTGTCTGGAGTCCTTTCTGCCTGGCCTTTACTAACTTCAATGTAATAGCCAAAAATCTTTGTAAATCCGATTTTAAGTGTTTT
>JACCVN010000595.1 GCA_013698165.1 Parachlamydiaceae bacterium
CCACACGCATACGCGTGTGGCTACATGCTGCCCCCGCATTAGCCGCTAGACTGTTCATTTTGTGCAGTAAATATCCGGAAAAAAATCACAAAAATCTAACTAAATAATTGCATCGACATATACAACATAAATCTACATGAAGGAATGTGTCCAAAAACAGCACAAAAACAACACCCTAGTACACTGTTAAGGTAGTATTTTCGACTATTTCTAGCGTGAAAGCTCTTAGGACCGTTAAAGGGGGCTGTATTAATAAATACAGCCCCTTTTACGATCGGCAAACCACGGGGCTTTGACGCAGAAATAGTCGAAAATTCTACCTTGACAGGTGCTCGTACTAAGTGTACAAATTTTTTGGGCGGAGCGTTAGTTCCGCCCTTTCTATACTGCCTGTGGGCAGTATAACTATCCCCACATTATTTTAAAGAGGCTTCCAGTGCAGCCAAATATAGAATCACTTCGTTCTGCATTTACTCAAGAGCTTAGTCATGCAGACAGTTCAGAGGCTCTAGAGATATTGCGAGTCAAGTATCTTGGGAAGAAAAGTCCTTTGCAGAATTTGATGAAGGGATTGAAAGAGGTTGATGGTGAAGAGCGCAAGCGCGTTGGCAAAGAAATCAATGATTTAAAGGAAGAGATAACCCAATCACTTTTAACGGTGCAGGAAGAAGTCTACCAGCGAGAATTGACTGCTCAGCTTGTTGAAGAGAAATTAGACGTTACCTTACCGGGACGCAAAGACTTTGCCGGTTACAAGCATCCAGTCACAGAAGCCATGGATGAAATTGTCGACATCCTTACTGGTATGGGATTTTCGGTACAATATGGGCCGGATATAGACACAGATTACTATAATTTTGAAGCGTTGAATTTTGCTGCTGACCATCCTGCTCGGGACATGCAAGATACATTTTATATAGAGCCGCATGTGTTGCTGCGAACGCATACCAGCAACATTCAGGCCAGAGTCATGGAGCAGCAGCGCCCGCCGATTCGTATTATTACACCGGGAAAAGCTTATCGCAATGAGACAATTACGGCACGTTCGCACGTCTTATTTCATCAGATTGAAGGCCTTTATATTGACAAAGCGGCGACCTTTGCGGACCTTTTGGCGACACTCAAAGAGCTTTATAGCAAACTCTTTTCTGCAGACGTGGTAATGCGCTATAGGCCCAGTTATTTCCCTTTTGTTGAACCTGGCATGGAAGTTGACATCAGCTGCTTAAGCTGTGGGGGTAAGGGATGCGGCCTATGCAAGCATACAGGCTGGCTAGAGGTTTGCGGTGCGGGCATGGTACATCCTGAAGTCTTAAAAAATGGCGGGATTGATCCAGAAGTCTATAATGGATATGCTTGGGGCATGGGCGTGGAGAGATGTTTACTCCTAAAAAGAGGTGTCAAGGATATACGCTTGCTGACTGAAAACGACCTTCGCTTCCTAAGGCAATTCAACGGAATTTAATCTATTCTCGAAATTTCTCAGATTGAGCTAGTACGCTGTCACTAGGGCAGTATAGAAACCTTCCCGTGCAACTGCATTTCTTGTCCCCTGCCAGGCAATAAAATCATGTATGGCCCGAATTATTCATCTTATCCAATCAGATTATCTAATCAGAAATGATTAAATACTCTGGCAGGTGTAGGATTTTCCTGAGGTTTGATAAATTATTATGTCTATATGGAAAGTTACACCACAGGAATCGGGAATTAAGCTGATCGCATTCTTGCGCAGCAAGCTGGGACCGGACTATTCCCTTAAGTTTTTTAAGCGTGCATTAGAATCCAATCACTGTTTGATCAATAAACGCCTACAAAGATTTGGAACAACAACGTTGGGATCGGGCGATATCGTTGATTTCCAAATTGAAAAAGCCGAAAATCTTAATCCTATCGAAAAGATCACTCCCCTGACACTTTATGTCGATGATGATTTCGTGATTATTGACAAACCTTCCGGTGTAGCTTCTGATGATCTGAAGCTTGTCAAACATCTCACTGCCTCATTTCCCCATTTAGAGCTTGTACATCGTCTTGACAAAGAAACGAGCGGGGCCTTGATTTTTGCGCGCAATCCATCCACTTTTAAGTCGATGGTCAACCTATTTAGGGAGCGAAAAGTCAAAAAAAAATACCTTGCAATTGTTGACGGCGTACCAAAAGAAAGTCAAGGCGTTGTGAAAAACTACCTTGCCAAGCTTCACACCTATCAGGGGCAAAGCCTTTGGGGTCAAGCACCCAAAGAACAGGGTCTCTTAGCTATAACTGAATGGCAAGTGACCTCTAGAGGAAGCGATTGCGCTCTTGTTCTTTGCCACCCTATTACAGGTAGAACACATCAAATTAGGGTACATCTCAGTGGAATAGGGTATCCGATCCTGGGGGACAAACAGTATAGTAAAATGACCCGGTCCAACTATCAACCTAACCGCTGCTTGCTACATGCCTTAGAGATTTCATTTCCCCACCCTCATAGCTCAAAAATGATTTCTGTAAACTCCCCATTGCCAAAAGACTTTCTGAATGCTATACAAATGTTAAATTTAAAACATGCATGATATGAATATTTTGATAGTCAAAACATCCTCACTTGGGGATATTGTTCACACCTTTCCGACAATTGGACTCATTAAAACATTATTCCCAAATTCATCAATTGACTGGGTAGTTGAAAAGCCTTCCCTTGACCTTGTTAAGGCGCATCCGGATATTGACCAGGTTATTGCTATCGATACAAAATGCTGGCGAAAAAAATGGATTTCCAGATCAGCAGCTAAGGAAATGGGAAACTTTAAGCGACAGTTGCAGAAAAAGAAATATGACGTTGTTTTTGATCTGCAAGGAAATGTTAAATCGGGATTGATTACGTGGTTTGCCAAGAGCCCCGACAAGGTTGGATTTGCGAGAGGAAGAGTTTCAGAATGGCCGAACCTGTTAGCGACCAATCGCCGATATTTACCCCCTAAGGGCGGAAATATCAGAGATGAGTACCTTCATCTTGTGCATTCTTATTTCCGAGATTTCAGGCCTTATACATACTCTGGAACAGTTTTAAAACTGACCGATCTGGAGAAATCCCAGCTCAAAACAATCGAAAATAGAGTTAAAGAATCCAAAAAAATGCCAATTATGGTGTGTTCCGGATCAAATTGGAAAAATAAACAGCTTTCGGATGAAGGACTGCAGAGTTTTTTAAAATTGCTAGAAGATCGATACGACTGCCAATTTATTTTTGTTTGGGGAACAGAAAAGGAAAAAATATATGCCGATTCTTTAGCCAGACAATTTAAAACATCTATTGTACTTGATAAGCTGCTCCTTCCAGTTTTGCAACATGTGATGCAGCAGGTGAAACTCGTCATCGCCATGGACTCTCTTGCCTTGCATCTTGCAGCCACGACACAAACAGCGACTTTTAGTATATTTGGCGCTTCCCTCGCCACAAAATATAAGCCTATGGGTAAAAATCATATTGCATTCCAAGGCAATTGCCCTTACGGTGAAGTTTTTAATGCCCGTTGTCCAAAGTTGCGCCATTGCAATACCGGGGCATGCATTCGCTTTCTATCTGGCCAAGCCATATTTGATGAGGTGAAACATATACTGCCCTAACAGTTTACTAGTACACTGTAAGGTAAACTCGGGGTCATAAAATATTTTTTTATTTTTGAATCTTAACGTTTCTCTTTTCGCGCCTACACATTAGTGTATGTCACGAAATGAGAAACGTTAATCTCCGAATTAAAAAAATGTTTTACGACCCCGTATTTACCTTACAGCTTTGTCGAGTATATAAATTTCGACCTGCCATTATCTCGACTGTAACCTCTCTTGCTTCTCTGCACTAAGATTGTTGATAGCTCATCTTAGGCCCCTTTGACTTGCGTCTAGATGGTCAATTTGTTCAAGAAGACAGTAAACATGATAAAGAGGAAAAATCATGAACGAGATCACACCTAAATCTCTCTCACCCAAAGAAATGCAAATTGAAGGCATTCTTAAAAGTGATACTTACAAGCTGCTAGGTAAGAAAGTTAATCTTCATCATATTTCATACGCTTTATTGGAAAATAATTGTTTTGTTAAACTGGTTGCTTTGGGCAATATCAAAGGATGTCCTTTGACAACTATAAATGTCATCAGCTATGACAGGCGTGTTTTTGCGAAAACGATCAAATATTGCTTGAAATATGACCCTGAATCTGCCGAAGAATATCTCCAATTTGCTCAAGCGACAGTCAATAGTATGATAGATTGTTTGGTAAAAGCTGAATATTATTTGCTGATCGCCGAAGCTTTATCAAAATCTAAGCCGGAATGCGCACTTGATTCAGCCTTAAAAGGCTTTAATATTTTATGCGCCAATAAAAAAACTAACAATAGCATTTTAAATCTAAAAGCCATAAAAATTCTTTCAAATTTGATCCCACTAAATGCCTGCACTGTAGAGAAATTATTTAGCAAAGATGACCCATTGAAAATTTCTGCATTTTACTCGATCTATAAAACATGGGGAGAAAAGGAAAATTGTCGTAAA
>JACCVN010000638.1 GCA_013698165.1 Parachlamydiaceae bacterium
TCCAGTCCCTTACCCACTTATGCTGCTGCCGCATTCGCGGCTAGGGTGTTCATTTTGTGAAGTTTTTGGACATATTCCTTCATGTGGTTTTATCCCGATATTTATTGCACAAAAACAACACCCTAGCTACAGGCATATACTCCCGTCCGGAGGTGTTTAAGGGCATAATCTGCTAAAGAAAATGGAATTGCAAGACTTAGATGTATGTGAGACTTTAAATATTGTGAGCTAAAAAATGGGTGGATTTAGTCAGGATCAATAGATGCCTTGCTTACGCCAGCGGATAAACTGTTCTAAAATGACCTCTTGGCTTAAGAAGTAACGGTGTTCCTTTTCGTTGTCGGTAAAGTTTTTAAGGACAGTGTCAAGTTCTTTTGGTTGAGAGATGTTTGCCAGCAGGATCATGCGGTTCAGAATTTCTTGTTGAATTGCGGAAGGGTGTTTAAGTGCCGAATTCTGATCGTATTCCTTGCTCTTAAAGCGAATCTTGCTGGTGATGTGGTGCAGGTCATTTTCTTCCATTAAGCGCTGTTTAAAGTGCGCGACAGGATTCTGTTTGATCGTCCTATCTTCTTTAATGCCTTTAATGACTGCGCGCATATGGGAATTTAATTTTGAAAATTCCTCATTGTAATGGCTGATATAAGAATTTAATTCAGAGGAAGAAAAAATCTTGGGACGTATTTTATCAAGGCTCGTATCTTCAATAAATAACTTTTCGCCTTGTTTTAATAATGTAAACAGTTCTGTGGGTCTAAGAGAAAGGATACTGCTAGGGAAAAGTGTGAAAATCCTAAAAAACTCTTCAAGCTGTGCTGTTTGCCAGAAATACAGCGAGTCTCTATCATCTGCAAGTCGAAATTCTCCAAGAAGATAGAAGATTCCTCCCTGTAATTTTTTTAAGAGAGGGGAGGCAAGAATTTTCTGATATGTTTTTGGATTTGTTTCTGCAATGTTTGCAACGATGCGCATTAACTGATTTGATTTGCTTATGCAATGAAAGATAACTGCACTGTTACTATTCCACTCTTCGGGAGAGATATTTTTTATTCTATCCAGCTCCTTAATGAGAAGATTAAATTCCGATGAAATATAATCCAGAGTTTCATCTTGATCTTCCATATCTTGTGGTATCTTATCAATTTCCACTACACGGGAATCTATTTCTAAGGCGGCAAGTCGTATTTCTAAAAGAAGCTTGCTATTTGGAGAACGGAAATTGCGGATAATTTTCGTAAGAATTTCTGAGATTTGTGAAAGATAATTGTTTTCTTCAATATTTTTTTCTTCATCATTGCTTGAAGAGGCGAGAGCCTGACCTACTGAAAGGGTAAATAGGTTCCACCACGAGAGGGGTGGTTTGCCATTTAAAGTATCTTTGATAGCTGCCAGAATTGGCGGCAGGCGGATATATTTCTGTTCTTTTGCTTCTTCGGAAGCGATCTTTAAATCATTTAAAATTTTGTCTAGAGCTTTAATTTCTGAAGCTCTGTGATATAAGCCGGAATATAGGTGAGGATGCAAAGCCATGGACTCTTTATTGGGAAGACTGATGGAAGTCTGAAACATCCTCACGATTCCCTGTGAGGGATTTTTGGCAGGTTGGGTTTTTTCAGAGAGATGCATAATTAATCCGACTTATTGATCATTCATGATGCTTTAAATAACTATTAATAGCGATCATTATATTGATGTAAATTAAATTAATTTTTGCCATACACCCTTCTGAAGTAAAAGTACTCGCTCTCCTGAATATGTAGTGGCAATAACATCAGTATTCTCATCTGAAATCATCATATCGGTATGAACGCAACTACTATTGCATCCTAAGGCTGCCAGTTGCTCATCATTGAGTTGATCCCCTTGTTCTAAACAAAAACGATAAGCAAAACCGACAGCAATGTGGCATGCCGCATTTTCATCATAAAGAATTTCTTCAAAGATACGGCCGCTTTGAAAGATTGGTGAATCTGTCCCTACAAGGGCAACTTCACCAAGCTGACAGGCGTTCTCATCACTATGAATATAGGCAGAAAAAGTTTTAGCACCCTCTTCAGCTTCAAATTGAACAATTTTACCCTCTTTAAAAACTAATTTTAGTCCTTTAATTAGCTTTCCATTGACCAAAAATGGCCTCGTCACTGTCGCATGGCCAGTCGTTAAACGATAATCAGGGGTCGTGAAGCATTCTTCGGTAGGGATATTACATTCATAATGTTTACCCCTGGCGCTGATATCGCCGCCGGCTTTGAAGATGGCTTTTGGAGAAAGATAAACTTTCAGGTCTGTCCCGGGCCCAATAAATTGAAGTTCTTTGATGTTGAGATGCGTGAGCAGCTTTGCTCTCAGCTGTAAAGCGCTATTGTGTGT
>JACCVN010000639.1 GCA_013698165.1 Parachlamydiaceae bacterium
GATACAAACTGGAAGAAGTCATTTGGAGATTATCAGCTTGGATGAGAAGAATTGCAAAACTGATTACTTAATCTGACAATACCTTTTTTAGTGAACTCGTTCAAAGTATCGCTGAACTAATCGAGCTAATGCTCTGTGGTAGCAGGGTTGCCCATCCAAGTATGCTCGGCATTGACAAGTGCCGTTTGCTTCATAGACTTCATTGGACTTTGACCAAATGATTAAATGCTTGCTGTCAAAATTCCAGCTTAAAAATGGATTGTTTTCAAACTCGACGGTTGCTTTGCCGATAGCCTTAATCCATCGTTTGTAACAGCCTTCGGTTAGTTGTTTGCTTTCAAATTGGTTTTGAATCAAAACCAAAGTTTCAGCTACTACTTCTCCCAAGATTTCGTTGTTTATTGTGTCTTGTAATGTCATTTTGTCACTCCTTACTCTTATATTGATTGAGTCATTCAATCTATATATAATTTAGCAGGGTTGCTAAATTATGTCAAGATAAATTTGTAAGGGCTGCTAAATTTTGCTATAAATAATTAGGTCTGCTATTTTTCTTAGAATGACCGAAAAGAAGGTGCAAATGTTGACGGTTAAACAAGTTTCAGAAAAGATGGGAATAGGTGTTTCGACAGTTAATCTTTATTGCCGAACAGGAAGATTTCCAAATGCAAAAAAGGAAGAAAGTCCTATTGGTCAATTTTGGCTAATTCCTGAAACAGATTTGACTCTTGTTCGCAAAAGAGAGCGTGGCAGACCTAAAACAAAAATAAATAAAGGCACAATATGAAAATAATTGCTATTGCTAATCAAAAAGGCGGCGTTGGGAAAACCGCGACAGCTGTCAATCTATCGGCAGGATTAGCATCAAAAGGTTACAAAACTCTATTAATTGATCTTGATTCGCAAAGGAATGCGACCAATACATTGTTGCTATCCGAACAAATTACAACAACGCTGGCTGATGTGCTTGTTGGTGATAGTGACAGACAATCGCTTGAAGATGCTATATATGAAACGCCCATTGATAATCTTGACTTAGTTCCCTCTCACATTCGGCTTGCTAAAATCGAGCGATTTATTGAGCTTGAAGAACAATTCAGATTGAAGGATGGTATCAATTCACTAACTGATTACGACATTGTAATTCTTGATTGCCCACCAACTTTGGGAATGACTTTAACGCAAGCCCTTCTCGCATCCGATTTCGTTATTGTGCCAATTGCTGGAGATTATTATTCGCACGAGGGCGTAATTGACTTAAACGAATCATTACAGAAAGCACGACGCGGAAATACTAATTTGAAAATTTTAGGTTATTTAATGACACGCTATGATTCAAGAATGAGAGTCGCAAAAGACTCGCTTCAATTGATGCGTGATAAGTATAAAGATTTGGCGTTTCAAGCTGTTATACGCGAACTGGCTTCAATTAAAACTGCCCCAGCCATGCGTCTGACAGTTTATGAGTTTGATCCGTCAGGTGACGGCGCAACGGATTACACAGCGTTCACCGAGGAGGTTGTTGAAAGATTGGAAATGGAAAAAACAAAAGCAACTTCCCTGCACATTGTCGAAAAAAAGAAAAAGGCTAGCTAATGAAAAAAACAAAAGAAATAGAAAACGCACCTACCGATAAAATTCAAGTTAGCAGAAACCGTGTGAGTGGCAAGAAAAAAGTTGATTTGTTTGCCAGACTACGAAACGATGAACATCCGCTTGATAATATCTTTCCTGAAACTGTTGCACCCGTTGAAGATACCAAACCAATACAACCCATCCTATCCAATGATAACCCATCCTATCCTATTCTAGATAAAACCCCACAAAAACCTGTTGCCCCTACTAAAGACTTCCAAAGAGTTCCGAACTCAATCACGCGAGACGCTGTGCCAAACAAGTTTTTCAAGGGAACAAGCAAAAGCACTTATGACGCTTTATATTTAAGAACGAGAGGAGCGATAAATCCAGTACGAACAATTAAAGCTACCAAACGTGAATTAATGAAATGGATAGGTATTTCTCATGTTACTATTTTCAAACATTTGAAACATCTTGAATCAGTCGGGTTAATTAAAATTGAGCAACAACTCGGCTCTCACAACGGTTCAATTTATGAGGTTTTAATTCCCGAAGAATCAGAACCCACACCAACGCATGCTAGCCCATCCTATCCTACGCTATCTAATACAACTAAACCTATCCTAAGTAATGATAGCCAATCTAATGTAATCCAATCTAACAATCTAGTATCGGTCCCATACAACAATCTAGTATTGGATAGCATGGGTAATCCTGTTGAAGATAAAGGTACTTACGAAAACATCAAGACTTCTTTAAAAACTAA
>JACCVN010000016.1 GCA_013698165.1 Parachlamydiaceae bacterium
CATACTTCTACCCACATCTTTTTCTTGACAGGAAAAGTGAATTTTTATTTACAAAACAATCCAAAATGCCTTAAGTTCCTCGTCAATACTTTAATGATGGGGTTTAATGTGAATAAAATTTCTGACGAACTAGAAGGTGTCTTTTTTGGAGATGTTCGTATTAATCGTCGCTCTGAAAAAATTATAGAGGACTTATATACAAATATTGGAAATGGCTTTACTGCTTCATGTGGTGGAAAAGCTGAAATTAAAGCAGCTTATCGTTTCTTTGATAATAATATTGTGGATCCTAGCAAAATCCTAAAACCACATTATGAAAAAACTTTACAAAGAATTAAGGAGCATAAAATTGTAGGTTTTATGCAAGACACAACCGATATTGACATGAAACATATGAAAGATGTTGAAGGTTTGGGTGTTCTTAATGATACAACACGACCGGGATGTTCGCTTCACCCTGTTGTGGCTTTTACTCCGGAACAATTATGCTTAGGGACTATTAGCGCTACATTTTTGCATCGACAAGCAAATGAATTAGGAAAAAAAATTCATAATAACTCCAGAGAATTCGAAGATAAAGAAAGTTTTCGTTGGCTTCAAGGGTATAAAGCCACCTGTGAAATTGCTGAAAAATGCCCAGAAACTTTATGTATTTCTATTGGAGATAGAGAATCCGATATATTTGAATTGATGTTAGAAGCCACCAAAGAAGAGAATAAAGCCGATTTAATCGCTCGAGCATGGCATAATCGAACTATTTTTGCTGAACACTCAGAAGAAAATATAAAACTAATAGAACAAAATGAAAAATTAATTAGTGAAAATAAACTATTATCTAAAAATAATAAAAAATCCCATAAAAAAGGAGCCATTGGAAGCAACGACGAAATTATAAAAAATAATAAGAAGATCATTGAAGATAATAAAACGATTATAAAAAAAGATGAAGCGATCGTTAATAATTTTTTGTATCAACTAAACAAAGGTAAAACTCTTGGCACGATAGAATTCACGTTGCCAGAAGGTAGAGGACGTAAATCTAGACTTGTGAGGCAAAATGTAAAAGCGACAACGGTCATCTTAATGCCATCAGCCCATAAGAAACATTTACCGAAAGTTTCAATTAATGCCGTATTACTAGAAGAAATTGATGCTCCTTCCGGTGTAGAACCCATAACTTGGATGTTTTTAACTACATTACCGATTGACACCTTCGAACAAATTGAATTGATCATACAGCTTTACCTTGGACGATGGGGAGTCGAATTGTTTTTTAAGGTACTTAAAAGCGGATGTGGGATAGAGGAACTTCGCCTAGAGAGTGCAAAACGGCTATTATCTTGCATTTCTATATACATGATTGTTGCCTGGAGGGTTCTTTATACAACCTTTCTTGGGAGAACATGTCCAAATTTGCCATGTTCGATAATCTTTGAAACTGAAGAATGGCAATCAGTATATGCAGTTACAATGAAGGCCAAGCCACCAGAAGAGCCGCCTCCATTAGGAGAATTTATGCTATTGATAGCTAAGTTAGGCGGATTTCAAGGAAGAAAGTCCCAGGGACCGCCAGGAATGATAGTGATTTGGACAGGACTTCAGAAAGCCTACAGACTAGCTGAGGGGTGGTTGGCGCATAAAGATTATGGGTAAAAAAATGTCAAGAAAAAGATGTGGGTAGAAGTATGCGCTTGCCCTGGGCTACAGCCCATACCCCCATCCGGGGGTGTTGTTTAAGGGCATAATCTTCTAAAGAAAACAGAATTGAAAGACTTAGATGTATGTAAAAATTCAACGTAGAAATAGGAACAAAAGCAACACCCTAGCCACACGCTCAATGTCATCAACTTAAAATAATTTATAACAAAAGATGCTAGCTATCGTAGCACGCCATTCCGATGTCGAGTGCCTTCTCAAGACTTATTGTAAAAGCGGAAACACCTTTTGCTAGTGTCCTTTGTTATAAATTATTTTAAGTTAACGACATTGAGCTACGGGCTCCTTCGAGCTACATAGCGAGATCCACTATAGTGGTTTAGTTATAATGTTTCTTTAGTAAGCTGAAGCCTAGCACGTTACGTGTAAGGGTATTCATTTTGTGGAGTTTTTGGACACATTCCTTAATCTGGTTTTATCGTATATATGTCGATGAAAATTATTAAATTAGATGTTTGATGAGGCTAATTTTAAAAATAAATCATTCTTTATTATTTAAAAAATAGTATGCAAAAATAAAATGTTGTTGTTGGGTAGTGCGCACAGGTTAGGCAAAAACAGAACTCGTTCATCGGCTAATTAATCGTTAGCTTCATCCTCAGTATTGTCGATGAATTCATTCTCACTATTATTAAAGAGGATTGGGTCGACCCAAATTTTGTGTCTCCATTCGCTTATCAGGTTATTGTTGCCGATCAATTCAACTTTATATGCCATCAGGCCTTCACTTTCGAAAAACTCTTTATTCAAAAGAGAATAGACATATGTTCCTGAAAGGGTTGTGATTGGAATGTCTTGTGAATGATATGTACGATTATGAAAGCGTAAATTCAATCGCATTAGTAAAGGCTCTTGAGTAAGGTCTTCGGGGCATAGCCGCCATGTTATAATAAGTTTTTGTCCGACGGAAGGACAGTTCAAAGAAGGGTCCGGAGTCCCCACACGGTAGCTAGCAAGGTTTTCTCGAGTGACATACGTAGAAAAAACAGTCAGTTTTTGCGTAGACATGCAGGCCGTTTGGCTAAAAATTATGCAGAGACTGAAAAAAAATTGGGCTTTGTTTCTAAGCTTAAAATAGGGCTGCATCAAAAATCCGATTTTTTTTAAGTAATTTGCAGCTAGTATAAATTAGATTTTCAGTTTCTTCCCATCCCATGCAAGGGTCTGTGATTGAAATTCCATATTTTAGCATTGTGAGGCAAGAGGGAATTGGTTGGTTTCCTGGGTTCAAATGGCTTTCCAGACATAGACCGCGAATGTGCTTATTTCCGCTTAGAATTTGCGCGATGACCTCATTAAAAACTTTTGGCTGCTGCTCATGTTGGCGATTAGAATTCCCGTGAGAGCAATCAATCATTAAACGTTTCGGGAGCTTGGCCATGCATAATTTATTCAAAGCGTGCTGAACAGACTTTGGATCGTAATTAGTATCATTTTCACTGCCCCGTAAAACGATGTGAGCAAGCGGGTTGCCCTCCGAACAAATCGTTGAAACCTGACCTAAGTTGTTAATTCCCATAAAATTATGAGGTGATGAGGCAGCAATGACTCCGTTAATGGCTGCTCCGATATTGCCTGCGGTATTATTTTTAAAAGCAATTGGCAATGGTAGAGAAGAGGCGATCTGGCGATGAGTCTGTGATTCAGTTGTACGTGCGCCAATACATCCCCAAGAAAGAAGATCATTAAAATAAAGAATAGAGATAGGATTGAGAATTTCAGCAGCTGTCGGGACTCCTAATTCTGCAAGGCTCAAAAGAAGTTTGCGGGTAAGATTGATCCCTGTGCCAAGATCTTCAGAGCCATTTAGATAGGGGTCAGATGCATAGCCTTGCCATCCTACTGTGGAACGCGCTTTATCAAAGAAAGTTCTCATTATCACGAAAAAGTGATCAGAGACCTTATCTGAGAGCGCCTGTAGTTTTTGTGCATATTCCATTGTCGAATCATAATCATGGATCGAGCAGGGTCCAACAACAAGCAGCAAACGTTGATCATTCCCATTTAAAATTTCTGCAATTTTTAGTCTTGCAGAAGCAATAAATTCTCGTTGTTTCGTAGATGTGGCCATCTCCCGTTGGACGGTGTCCGGAGAGGGCAGCGTCGCGGGCAATATTAATAAATCTGATTGCATAACTATGAAAGTTCCAAAAAATATTGCAAAGGGCATTTGTCAATAACTGAATTATAACTAGGCCTTGGATTTTGGTCTATTCTCAATCAAAATTGTAAATATTGTGGAAAACAGTATCGCCCTGAATTGGATGGGGGCCTGAAGTCTAGTCTGATATTGCTAGGAATAATTGTCGGCCTTAAAAATTGCGGTTTAAAATTGCCAATTTTACGTTTTTCATTGACAATTACCACGGCCTAATCAATTTTGACAGCTTTTGGACTTATGGCAGCTTCATCGAAGGCGTTAACTTTTTTTTAAGTTTTTATGCCTGTAAGAACTTGGTTATTTTTATATAACGTTTGGTCGTATCATAAGGCCTTTAGAGGCGCCGACCATCTTCTTCATCATACCAACTTGAGCTTTTCTTATTTCGGGTTTTGGATTGTCTGTACAATAAGGGATATTCATACAATTAATAATATTGGCACCTATAGCTCCCCCTTGGTTTGCTGCATGAACGACATCTAAGTTACCCGATTTTTTCCAAAATTCTTCGCGGTAATTATCGATGAAATCTTGGCGTTCGAGCAACCAGAATGGAACGTGCCATCCTAATTTTTTCCTCGCTTGGAGCCGTAACTTCACCTCAATATCTGCAAAGGCAGTTCGATCTTTACCGCTACGACAGCCAAATTGAATTTGGTAGCCTAAACATGAGGCTAAGGCCATTCCTAGTGAAGAGGAGACATGGTAATTATGATCTAACCCTTCTGAACCGGCAACTAAACCGAGAATCCTAATTTGTCGGATCTGAAACATAAGATCAAGAGCATCTTCACGCTTAGCAATTAATTCAACATATTCCTTGGGAAGCTCTCCCTGAGTCGAATTATCATTTATTAAAGAGGCAAGTTCTTTTCCGGCATTTTCATACTCTGCCTTTAAATCAGGTTCATAATTTCTGAATAATACATATGAAACTAGCTTGGTTATACTGTAGGTATTACTCTTATTTAATAAATTTTGTCGTGCATTAGCTTTCTTTGTAGAGAGAATATTGATTTTTTCTATCAACTGTGGGTCAAGCTGAGCGAATTTTTTATCTTGAATTTGATTATTGATATCTGATTCGTATTTATCTACATCCTGTTTAAATAACGATTCGGTTTTTTCATTGATAGGTTTCTCCACTGACCCCTCTGACTTAACCCTGCCAAGTGTTGTCGTCCATTGATTGCATGAGGAGTTCCATATACGGACATCAAATTCGATTTCTATTTCTTTCCCATCAATTGTAATTATTTTGACTGGAAGATCCTTTAAGGCATCGATTGTGTCTTCTAAAAGTAACGTTTCGTTGTCCGCTGCAGTGACTCCAAGATTTTGTTTTGCTGACTCAAAAGCAAATTTATGGAAATAACTAAAAGCATCTGAATCTGTTAACAGGGATGCCCATAGAAAGGGTATGACAATTTTGCCACTCTTTTTTATCTTGTCAGGATTGTTGTCAATATAATCGTTAGCGTGCCATTCTAAAACCTGTAAAGCAAGTTTACGAGCAACAGCTTTTCTTTCTGTGACATCTTTGACATCAAATTCACATATAGTACCCGATCGTGTGGCGCTAAAATTTGTGTATTCTGTTTTCAAGAAATTTGTAACTGTCGCAAATTCAACCGACCGGTTTTTTGGAGCTGATGATGCATAAGCTGGGCCAGCAGCACTTAATCGGCAAAAAGCGTCAGGGCAGCCATCGAATTTCAATGGCTCAGACACCCAGGGAGTCGTCCAAAGTGAATGTGAATGCAATCCCTTGATTCTTTCATCATTAAAATTCGCCCTGATTAATTGCTTTAACATTTGCAGATTGAACTTTTTTTCATCCTCTACAATAGTATCTTTAAATCCTACATCCACCCAGCTATTGTAAAGGTCGATCTTTTTAGAATTATCTTGAATAGCGGATTTTTCAAACTGATTTATAGAACTTTGATTAAAGCGGTAATTATCATCTATGGGCACTGTTATTGTTTGACTGTGGTCAAAAAGCTTTGGAGCCCTATTTGCTAAGGCATCAATAAATTTTTCTAGGTCTGTATTGATTGTACGCTCAAAGTTGCTAATTAAAGCCCTTGACGCTTGAATCCTCTCTTTGTGTTCATTGTAGAGAAGAACATTGATGCCTTTGAAGTGACCATTAATATCATTCTTTAAAGTTGCAAAATCTAGATTCATCTTTTGTTTAATGCCCAGATTTTGCTCTTTTTCAACATGATCTTTACTTTCGATTTGCTCTTTGCCATTAGTTTGTTCGTTTACAAATGTTTTTAGGTTCTCTTTTTCTTTTTCAGAAATGTCGCTTTGCTTGATCTTATCAATAATCATAGTCTTAAGAGTTTCTACGGTGTCCTGTCCTGCATGCAAAAAGCTTTCTCCATATCTAACAACGACTTCAGGAGTTACTTCGTTTGATTGTGGTTGCTTTTTAGATGTCTTTTGAACATTTAGATTTATTGAACAAGCAAGCTCATTCATGAATCTTTCATAGTTTGCTTCTTCAGTCAAATTTTCAACGAGCTCTTGGGAATCCTTGAGAGCGTCTTCTTTTTCTATTGGGGCGTTTGTTTCGTGCTTTTCGTTCTTATTGATCGGTTCATTTGCTCCATTTTCAATTGTGCGTTTGCTTTTTTGAGATTTAATTTCAATAGGGTCATCCTGAAGATCGTTTTCAATTTTCGTGTTGGCATCACTTATTTCTTGATTTTGACGAACTTGTTCTTCCCAACGAGCAATATTTTCTTGAGTTTTACTTAGTTGAACAGATTTAACGGCAGCATCATTTTTCTTATTATCTTCTTCTTCATGCTTTTTCAACATTAATTCAAGGACTTTTAATTGTGGGTCATCGAAGTCGGGAATTTGATAATTAATTGTCTTAGAATCATTCAATGCTTTGATTCTGAGATTCTCATTTTTAATTTTTTCAGCATCAATTGAGAGTTGATCTTTTGTACGTTTTTCTTCTTTTTTTAACTTCGCAGTCTCTTTCAGCCTATCTTTAGCACTGGTTTCTTCAATTTTAATTTCTTTGCTTTTTTTGCTTAGATTTCTAAATTTAGGTTTTTCAACTATGCCATGATCTTGATTGAGTATATTTTGGACAGTGACAGGCTCTAAAGTGGGGTGCTTAGATTCTTGATTTTCATGGATTGCATGAGAAACTTTTCTTTTTACTAATGCAAGATCATTTTGGATTTTAGCCCTAACTCTTTCCTCTTCAATTTTTGCTGCTAACTTTTTAATAACTGCCTTATCAGAGGCAATCTTATCAGCGGCTAGTTTTTCAGCTTCAAGCTTCTCAGCAGCGAACTTTTCTGCCTGTGCTTTCTTTTCTTCAATTTGATTAGCTGTATTTATCTCTTCTTCGAACTGATTGAATGCTTTCATCTCGTTGGAAATTGTATTCTCGATATCTTTCCAATCAGAAGCAATCTTCTCAGAAGCTAGTTTTTCAGCTGCAAGCTTCTCAGTAGCGAACTTTTCTGCCCGTGCTTTTTCCTCTTCAATTTGATTAGCTTTATTTAACTCTTCTTCGAACAGGTTGAATTCTTTCATCTCGTTGGAAATTGTATTTTCGATATCTTTCCAATCAGAAGTGATCTTCTCAGCTGCAAGCTTCTGCGCATTTTTAAGTTTAAGCTTTTCAGCTTGCTCACGTTCGTTGTCAGAATGTAAAAAATCAAAATTTACAATTTGATCTTCATTGTCTAAGCTAGGATTGTCGTTATCAGGGTTTCCACAAAAAATAATATTGTCTTTTTCATTATTCTGAATCGATTTATCTGAATCAATATCCTGTTTTTGGGAATTCTCATTTTCATTTTGTTGTGTAAATGCAGACGACACTAAATCTGAAACGCCTTTAATTACAGCAATTAAGGTGGCCCCAATAGTAACTGCCATATTTGGTGTTAATCCAGCTTCTTTCGTACCTTGAAAAGGAATGCTTTGGTTATTAAAATGCACAGTCTCTTGCGGGTGAGCTACCAAAGATGATGTGGAGTTAGATTGATTGCCTTGAGTACTTGCATTTTTTTCACTTTTCACCGGAACTAGTAGATCATTAATACTGGGTCTTTGCAAAGGGGAAGTGTTGTTTTGTGATTGAGTGGAGTTTTTTGCAAAATGAGTGGCGCGGTTATTTAAAGGTGGTGTTGAACAATTGTTTGGAGCTTTTCCAGATACATTTCCTTGTAGATGTGTTGGCAGCTTAGTTTGATTTCCGGCATTCATTTGTGGGGTAAACGGAGAAATAATATTAGGCGTATTCAAGCTCTTAACAGGTGTAGATAAAGAAGCCGTAGAGTTAACAGGACATTGCTGATTAAGGATGTTGGTGACATTAAGATTAAAAGGCGAAGTTGAATTGTTAGCTGCAGGGTTCTTTATGACAGTATTGTTTTGTGTAAACGGAGAACTAATAGGCGAGTTTAAGCCCTTAACAGGTGTAAATAGTGAGGAATTGGAATTTACTGGACACTGCTGATTGGAAATGCCGGTGACATTGGGGTTTTGAAGAAATGTTGTGTTATTAGCCGCAGAGTTATTTATAACAGTATTATTTTGTGTAAACGGAGAACTAATAGTTGAGTTTAAGCCTTTTACAGGTGTAGATAGTGAGGAAGTGGAGTTAACAGGACATTGCTGATTAAGGATGTTGGTGACGTTAAGATTAAAAGGTGATGTTGAGTTGTTAGCTGCAGGGTTATTTATGACAGTAGTGTTTTGTGTAAACAGAGAACTAATAGGTGAGTTTAACCCCTTAACAGGCGTAAATAGTGAGGAATTGGAATTTACTGGACACTGCTGATTGGAAATGCCGGTGACATTGGGGTTTTGAAGAAATGTTGTGTTATTAGCCGCAGAGTTATTTATAACAGTATTATT
>JACCVN010000065.1 GCA_013698165.1 Parachlamydiaceae bacterium
ACATTACCTGAAATTTCCAGCCAACGATTTTCATCATGGTTTAAAATTCAGGTCTCTGAAAATCATCAGAAAAATGTGGTCTTATTTAATGATACTTTCACAGAATTCAATCAACCAGAGGTTGGTAAAGCAGCTGTCAAAGTTCTCAACGCTTTGAAATATAATGTGATTATTCCAAAATGGAGCTGCTGCGGCCGGCCGCTCTTGTCGAAAGGCAAGCTCGAAGCAGCTCGTCAAAAAGCTGTCAAACTGATCAAAATTTTAATGCCTTATGCCGTCAAAGGCTATGCGATCATTGGGTTAGAACCTAGCTGCATACTCACTGTCATTGACGATTACACTGGCCTTGTGGGGAAAAGTGATCCCGAAATCCTGGCAATGATCTCTACAATTAGACCTTTATGCACGACTTTTGATGAATTTATCGCTTCGCACGTCGATGCAACTGGACAGCTGCCATTAAAATTTATTGAAAATCCGCAACAAGTGTTAGTCCATGGTCACTGCCATCAAAAGTCTCTTGTAGGCATGGATAAAACAATGAAGATGCTAAAGTCTTTGCCGGGATATACAGCTAGCGAAATCCCCTCAGGATGCTGCGGCATGGCGGGATCTTTTGGCTACGAAAAAGAACATTATGACATCTCTATGAAGATCGCCGCTCTAAAACTTGTTCCGGCAATTGAAGCTGCTCCCACAACTACAGAAATCATCGCCAACGGCTTTTCATGCCGCTGTCAAATCGATCACACTACAGGGCGTAAGGCTGTCCACCTCGCAGAGGCTTTAGCCAACCGTTTACAATAACCACAACGGTTGACAAGCCACCAACAGTTTTGACGCGAAGTCGCATAACTGATTCGAATAATAAAAAACAACATTAGACTTAGACTCGACTATAGGTTTTTTAAGGGGGCGCTAGATGCAATCTTTTGACTACCTCAGAGAACAGAGAGAGATTTTGCGTTTTGCGCACTTCAACCTTATGTGGCTAAAGTGGAACCTTAGCGGCAGTAACGCAGAGACGCAGAGAAGCTGCATTAAAAAGGCCTTCCCTGGGGTCAGCACAGAATTTGGATTATAAAACACGTTAAACATTTAGTATTCCTGTGTAATAGCCTGAACGTGCATTGTAATCCGAATTCTGTGCTGACCCTAAATCATACAAAAAGTCCTTACATGCTTAATCTATTATTTTTTCACTTTTTGGTCTCTGTCGTAAGCATCCCATCTCGATAATGCATCGCTACTTAGAATGCCGACCCCTGTGTTAACTAGCCACCATCCTGCAGTAGTGCATACTGGAATGGGTACGAAAACCAAGAAAAGACCGCAAAGGCTCAGGGTAACTCCTACCATTATGGTAACTGGCACATCCACTTCTTGCTTGTCTTTGTCTCCGTGAGCGGACTTTGCCGTCATCATGTTGTCAAAATGCAGGTCAGCCTCATATGAACTATAAGGAATACCTAACTCGGCACACTGGGCAAACCAAACGGCTTTATGATTGTGTTTCTTGTCGAGCCTCTCGAACTCTTTCTTTATCGTCTTTAGGTGCGAATCGGATATCTTTTGGCCTCTTGTCTTAGTTTCCTTTTGAACCTGTTCGAGTTGCTTGCCAATATCTATTTTTTGGCCTGTGTAGGTTTCTACCTCATTTTTTACATCGAACATGTACCCGATGATTTTATTCGTTTCGCCCTTGTTAATGCAACGCTTGATCTTTTCATAGATCTTTTCCACCTTGATCCCGAAGTTGATTGCTGCGAAATCAAAGTTGAATTCAGCAGCATACATCGGAGGGGGAGCCATTACTGCAGTCGTGAAAGCAATAGCTGTAACACCCGCGACCAGATTATTAGTGAAGTGAGAGCGAAAAATATTAACCACAGTGACCTTCTTTTTATTTTGTTTGTGTATTTGACTTCGTGAATATCTAATTCAGAAAATACCATCTTCCAAGTGAAAAAAGAGAATGAAAACGTAAATAGAATAATAACTAAATACGTAGGAACATTTTCAATACCTGTAATATTCATTAAAATTCCTCATGATTAGCATGGTTTTTTGTTACCCATTGCGTTCTAGACGTACTGCCTAAAGAAATAGATTATATTAGAGTACACCCTATCCTGATGTCAAGATCAACTCAAAAATACGTCAGATTAGAGTCATTTTGTTTATTTATTGACATATTTACAAAAAGGTCATAGATTCATTTCTGGTACTTTAAGGAGATTTTATGAACGGTCAACGATTTCAATGGCAAAGGATATGGAGCATTTATAGTCAACTATTCTCAAATAGATTTGGTTCGAGATTATACAGAATCAAGGTGAACATCATCGGTCAAAATCATTTGAAGAGGAATATATTTTCTTTTCTGAAATTGCACAACGTTATATCTAACCCCTAAATATCTTTTTGAGGCTGAACATTACGGATGATCACTACAGGCAAACACACTGTTTATATGCTGTCGCCGCATTCGCGTCTCACGGAAAATTGATTTCAACCACACGTTAGGGTGTTGTTTTTATGCAGTAAATATCGTGATAAAATCACAAACATCTAAGTTAATAATTTCCATCGTCATATACACGATAAACCACATGAAGAAATGAGTCCAAAAACTCACAAAATGAACACCCTAGCCGCGAATGCGGCATAAGCGTCAAGCTAACATAAATTTTTGATAATAAGTGACTTGTTAAATCAACGTTTCACGGATTGTAAAATGATAAATGAAAATGAAATTCATCAAAATTTCTATTGTTTTTAGGATTATGTCCAAGCGATGTATCCATTTTTCTGTAAATTCTAATTTTCTCAATCCGCTTATTATCAAAATGTTATGTTAGCTTGATGCCTATGCGAATGCGGCGGCAGCATAAGTGGGTAAGGGACTGGATTTCCAGCCCCTCCCCGTTATCGCAATAGGGTCAATTCCCTATATTTACCGACGAGCATCTTTCTCGCATCGGGCGATCCCAATATATTTACCTCTAGAGTAGAGGAGC
>JACCVN010000086.1 GCA_013698165.1 Parachlamydiaceae bacterium
TAAAATTATTATCTCTAAAGCAAAAGAGACTGTAAAGACAGATAGAGTAAAATCTAAAGCCACGATTGCCAAGCCGATCATTAAAACCGTTGAAGCTAAAAAGTCTCAAAAGGTGTCTAACTCAAAAAAGACGCCTGAAAGAAATACTGAACCGGACACTAATCAGAAGAAAAACCTCATTACAGGTAAAACTGTTGCTAGCAAAGCAAAAGTGAAAGTTACAAAGGTTGCCCCGGTAATTAAAGTGTCAGCTACCAAAACGGCTTCTAAAAAAGCAACCACTTCGCCAAGCATTAAACGCGGAAAGGTATGAAAAAACATTTTATTACGGGGCTGGTAATCCTTTTGCCCCTGACTTTAACGTTTTTTTTTGTAGGATTTGTATTTAATCTGCTCACTGACCCTTTCGTAGGGTTAGTGCAGTCAATCTTTCACTACTTTAATTTATTTGAAAGCGGTTTTGGAATTTTTTCTGCTGATCAGGTCAAGGAATACGCAAGCAAAGTATGCACTGTAGTATTCTTGGTCTCATTTACAATTATATTGGGAGCGGTAGCAAGATGGTATTTCATAAACTATTTACTTAGTGTTTGGAATTATATTCTACATCGCATCCCTTTTGTAAACGTCATCTATAAAACCAGTCAAGATGTCATTAACACCATTTTCTCTTCAAAAACTAGTTCTTTTAAACAAGTTGTTCTTGCCCCATTTCCACATCCCGATTCAAAGAGCATGGGATTTGTCACTTGTGATGATTTGCCTTCTCTATTGCCAGGAGGAGAAAGTAATGTCACAGTATTTGTCCCCACAACGCCTAATCCTACTTCAGGTTTTTTAGTTTTTTTCGCTGAAAAAGATCTTATCTATTTGGATATGAAAATTGAAGATGCCTTTAAATACATCATCTCATGTGGCGTAGTCCCTGCCACATTGAATATCATTTCAAAAATTGAGGCCACGGATAGCAATAGAGACATTACATTCCCCGAGAAAAAAAATGAATAATCTTCACATTACTATTTTCCACATAGGACTTCTACTGCTTGCTGAAAAAGATAAACTCCCGAAGATAGCATGAAAAAAAATTTCCTTACCGGCCTCATTATCCTAATTCCTGTCGCCCTCACGTTTGTCATCATACAATTTTTGGTCAACTTACTGACGACTCCATTTCTTGGTTTTTTTGATAATCTCTTCGGCGACACACCATTATTCGACGATCTAAGCCACCGTGATATAGCCGCACCTGTTAGTAAACTGTTAATTTTATTGGCCTTGCCGGCGGTAATCATCGCCATAGGATTTTTTGGACGGGTGTTTATCATCCAATATGTATTTTTACAAATTGAAAATTTCGCTTATCGCATTCCTTTCATCAATCGCATCTATATCTCTATTAAAGAAGCTGTTACTGCTCTTTTGAAACCAAAAACCACGACATATTCAAGAGTTGTGCTTGTGCCATTTCCCAATCCTCCCACATATTGCATAGGGTTTGTTACACAAGATGATGTCTCCATGGGCAAAGAAGATGTCGATAAAAAATCGGACTTCATTACTGTTTTTGTTCCGGGAACACCAAATCCTACCGGCGGCTTCATGCTGATTTTTCAGAAAGATCAGCTCGTTTATATAGACATGAAAGTTGAAGACGCTTTAAAATCCATACTCTCTTGCGGACTAATTTTCAAAGACATCAAACTAACCGTAAACAACGAACCAACGAACTAACATTGTGAAAACAACCGAAATTATCTTTATTAAAGTCGCCGACAATAGAACGAAGGTTTGGCATCTCTGTGACCGCATTAAAACACACTTTCAAATGGGTGAGCGGATACTTATCACGGTTTCTGGGCATGAAGCTGCCAGCTATATTGATGATCTTCTCTGGCGCTACCCCGAAGATAGTTTGTTGCCGCATCGCATCATCAACACACCCTCCAATGAGCGTGTGGCCATCACTTTAGCTCGTGATAATCTCAACAATGCGACTGTGCTGTTTAACCTGCTGCCTGAGGCCTATCCACAATTTGAACAATTTGTCACGGTTTACGAATTTTATGACGAAACTCACCCTTCCAAAGCAGAACTTTCAAAGCAACGTCTTACAGCCTACCCTTCACACACCTTTTTTTGTTTCTGAAGCAACAAAAAATGGTGTCTATAAGTCATCTGAAGAGTTTGTAAGAGCAATTGAATTCATTGAATATAAAGGCTTAATACGAGCGAAAGCTGTTGCTCAGGCAATTAATAAAGAAAAGGGTCATTTTTTTAGACCCTATATCACTTGTGAGTGTGAACATATTCCCATTGATAGAATTGGATTTAATCTTTTCTATAGTTTTTTCATCTCTGATGATCACAAAGAACACAACAGAAATAACTGGAGAATTGTCAATAAAGCATACAACATAAGCATTAGAGAAAATTCTAATTGTGAAAGCACTAATAAAGAGTGGTTCAAAAAGGGTTTGAAAGTTTCTCTACTTGGATGTGGAATTATAGCTGGAGCTTGTGCCGCTTTAATTAACTTTAACCGCTTGTTGAATGAGATAACGAAATAAGATTATGTTCCTATAAATGTTTTTTTAGATAATGTGAAATTGTCAAACCAAGGAGGTTGGCAATGAATACAGAAATTTTTCCAAGTGAGTTAAATTCTCTGCTCATGATGTACCCTGAAGAAATATTTTCTTTTGATACAAAAAATGACATCTTGAGATTCTGTGATCTCGCAGAAATAAACAAGATGCAAATAGTTTCAAAAAAATGGAAAGTTGCTGCTGATAATACCCTTCAAACAATATCAAGAGATTGGAAAAGAGCCGGAGACACCAAAGAAGTCTGGCACGTTATTGCTAGATTACTAAAACTCCCCTACACTAAACATGATCAAAAATTGGTGAGAAAATTCATTGGCGAGACTAAGCAGCAAGTCGCAAAGATGATAAATCCACATTCCACTTTTAGTGTTTCGTTAAAAAATGAGATTGATATTTTAATTTCAAGCGACAAAATTGATGATATTAATACCCTCCACAAGTTTTGTAAGGCTTCCGGCGCCATAAACTTTTGGATTCCGGTATTAGAGAGTCATGGGTGTAATCTGACAAATCGGGTAACCGCTCTTGACCTTGATCATGATGGTAACCATATACACAAATTTCTCCTTGGATTTTCTAGCAGGCCAAACTTAAAACCAATTCTTTTTGGCTACAATGAAAGAAGCAAAAAGCCTTTTATTATCATTCGTTTTGAAGATGCCGTTTACAACCAACTTTCGGGTCTAGACCCTACAACTAAATCATTTATTCGCGTTTACAATGTTAACTCTAAAATAGAGCCATTAATCACTAAATATGAGTTTCAAAATGTTAAAGGGGTCTACAAATTAGGAGCTGCAATAATACCCGATTTAGATCAAAAAACCACAATTGAACATGTTGTCAGTCTTATTAAAGGGAAATTTGAAGGGCAAAGAGTCATTTAGTAGCATAATTGTAGAAGCTATCAAGCTTTTTTTGTATTGCTGATACGCACACAC
>JACCVN010000088.1 GCA_013698165.1 Parachlamydiaceae bacterium
ATAGTCGACTCCATTCCCAAGCAATAAAAGAATGGTATTGGATTCTCTGCCTTTTTGACAGAGGTGGCTCGTTAAACGTCTTAAAGTGTTGATATTTTCTGAAGATGTAAGGCCCTTCTGATTGAAAAGTTCTCCTGAGACGTGTTGCCCGGAGCTGGTGAGGTTTTCTTTAGTGGCAGTTATTCCCGTAATTACTGAGCGGGTCAAAAGCCCACAGAATGCTCCAAAGGTGCCTAATAAAGCGCCGAATAACATAAAAAGTAGCAAATGAGGGGGATTAGGATGGATAGGAGATAGCGCTCGATCAAATGGAGCTGAAAGTGTTGTATCAAGAATATCGGCAATATTTTTCGTTTCTATTAAGTTCCCAATTTGCTGCAAAATGATGCCGTTAGCTTCCAGATGCAATTGGATGAGCTTTTCGCTGATTAATTGTTGCGGCATTTTTGTGAGCTCTAGCTGCAGCTCTTTTTGCTGCTGCCTGATGATCTGCTCCTCATGTTTCAAGCCTTCAATACTTGCAGTAAGGAAATCTGAAAGATGTTTTTCGCCGATCTGAATTTTTTGCTTTAGCAGGTCAACCGTTGATTGTTGTATGGAGTATGTTTGACTTTTTAAAAGCTCATAACGGATATTTAAGCGTTCATTTGTTTGCTCAAGATGTGTGGCTAGCAAACTTTTCTGCAGAGTAAGATCTTTTTCCAACCTTTCGATTTCGCGCGCGGTACGATTATGTTGATCTTTGAGGGCATGTGTGATCTCGTTAGCTTTGCTGACAATGCCCTGGCTAATATTGTCTTTTAATATTGCTGACAGGGAGCTAAGCTCAAAAGTCGGCTGCTGGACCTCAGAAGCGATAAGCTGATATTGGGCCATTTGGCCTTCAATTTCATGCAGCTCTTGGGTGTAAGCAGCGTATAAATTTTTTGCCGTCTCTAAATCGATTCCTTCAAAAGGTTTTGAAAGCTTTTCTGGATGTTCCTTTGTTTCCAGTGCGCTTTTAGATGTGCCCCTGGACTTTTCGAGTTGGTTTTGCCCTGATAGCCGATCTAATGCAGCAATGATTGAATCGCTCTGCTGGCGGTCGAGCTGCAATTCGTTGATTTTTTGCTGAATGGAATCTAAATGCTTACTATCATCATCAATCGAGTACAGCCAACTGTTTTCATGATTTTCGTTTTGCAGCTGTTTGAGTTTAAGCTCATTGGACAGAAGCTTTTTATTTAAGGACTGTTGAGTGGAAACGAGCAGTTCCAAATTATGGATGGGAGCTGACAGATGCAAAGCCTGTTCTTCTATAAGCTTTGATGTTTGACGATCGATCTCCTGCTCGCGCGTATGAAGATAGCCCACCTGTGCTGAGACGAGTTTGTGGTGTTCGGTAAGCAGATAATCTCGGTACACATCCATGATGGCATTTAATACTGATGAAGCTCCATTTCTGGAAGGAAAATTTAATGTAAGTTCCAAAAAGGATTTGCTTTCAAAATCCGTAGCAATCTTAAGATTTTTGCTTAATTTGATAGCGAGGTCGCTTAATGGATAAATATTTAAATCATACTTATCCCCTTTAGGGGATTGTAACGGTGTCTTATGGAGTGTTAATGTGAATATGTCATTGCGAAATGGTTTCTCCAGCTGTCCTTTACCGACTTCAAAACCATTACTGCGCTTTTTTATTACAAAATCTTTAACTGTTGTGAACTCGATTTGGTATGAAAGAGGTACCTCGCCATCATAGCTGATTGAACTTGCGAGAATATCTTCTTGGTGGTCTTCCAGATGCGGGTCTTGGCGTAAAGTTAAAAATGCATATTCGGTGTAAAGATTTTTAGGGATATCACTCGCCATGGAGGCAAGTTTATCAAGAAAGGGTGGAAGGGGGCTTTGCTTTTTTAATGTCGCCTGCATGTCTAGCTTTTGAACGACAGACTCTAAAATTTTGCGCGATTTTATAGCCGTTTTAGCCGGACGGTCTTTGTTTTCACCTCTCAAAATTCCTGCCGCCAGGCTATCCATCGACATCTGAGCTTCAGCTTTTCCTTTTTCAAGAAAAATTCCCTTAGCTGTGTATTGGATCGGTTGCAAAAGTGCAAATATGCCTGCCAAAAAAGCACCTAATGCTCCGCCTAAGAAAATGATTTTTTTAGATTTTCGGCAAATAGCTTTTACATCCGCAAACGATAGCAATATTTCATTCTCTTGGCTTCTCATTTAAAATCCTTAATATGCAATACGATATATTCCGTTCCCAGTTTGAAATAATAAAGCTGTCGGAATAAGCTGGTCTATAAATCGGTTCCATTCGGTTATTGGCTTAGCTGTGACATAGATAGTATCTCCCGGCATGATTAATAGGCTGTCATTCGGTAAATTAACGATGTGCTCCCAGGCAAGAACATAAATTTTGGGGCATGGAAGATTGCCGCGAATCACCTGAATATGCCGCTTATCACCCGTAAAAGGGATGCCCCCCACTAAGACAAGTGCCTCACGCAACGATATATAACCATAAGGCAAAGGCACAGCTCCCGGCCTAAAGACTTCTCCCATTGCCATTGCCATCGCATCACGCTGGTTAGCGATGAAGATTTTGTCTCCGCCGCGCATGACGATATTTTGGCACATATCCCCCTTATTCATGAGTTGATGCAAATCAACCGGCAGCGCCTTCCCATTCCTCATGACATAGCTCATAAATAGGTTAGCCTCGGGAGAGACTTGCGCCTTAGCTAACACTTCAAAAAGGCGGATTTTCCCATCTACAGGAATTGCAGGTATGGACACTAAGCCTGCCAACTCTACCTTGCTTTTCAGACGATCTTGATAGGTTATAAATAATTCGACATCTTGGATTTGCTTGCGATATTCTTCCTGGAGCAACGCCTTGGCCTCATCAAGGGTCAAACCTTCTACATATACTGCTGGGATGTCAGGAAGGTTGACTTCTCCATTGACCACTCTGAATCCGCCTACAGCTTGATTGATAAACTGGATCGATTCCATTAAATCGCGACGCTTTGGATGGTAAATGACGATGTTCAATAGATCATCTTCTGAAATGGCATCCTTATATTCATTCATGGCATCGCAAGGCATTTCTTCGACTTCAATGCCTTCCATTTCTAGGATGGCTAACTTCCCCTGCCTGATGGTATAGGAATCGATCACAAATTCATCTGCACCCATGATAGGGTAATCATACGAGCAAGGTGTCGAACATGAAGATAATAAAAGTAAGCAAAACAGCATGAGGCAATGCATGATAATGTCCTTAAATAAGGTCGAAGAACGGTATTGTATAGGGTTTGTACTAAAGAGGCAAAGAAGAATATTTCTAAGCTTTGCTGTCGGCGCATTCGCAACTCAC
>JACCVN010000102.1 GCA_013698165.1 Parachlamydiaceae bacterium
ATAGTCACTTTGATTTTTAAGCCCGTAATTTTCTTCACAGCATCGATGACTTCTTTTACGCTGTAACCATGACCATTTCCTAAGTTGTAGGAGCAGGATTCATTTTTTGATAAAATCCTTTCCAGCCCTTGTAAATGGGCCTCGGCAAGATCGGCAACATGAATGTAATCGCGGATACAGGTGCCGTCTTTAGTGGGGTAGTCCGTGCCATAGATTGTTAGGGGAGTTTTGGCACTTAAACTTTGAAATATTAAAGGGATCCGGTTTTTCTGCTGCGCAAAGAGGCTATGTATTTTGCTATCAGGATCATTTCCGGAGGCATTAAAATATCGCAAGCAGCAGCTTTTCAGTCCATAGGCCGCATCATAATCCGAGAGAATAGATTCAACCATCAACTTAGTTCTTCCATAGGGATTTATAGGAAAACAAGGATGATCTTCAGCGATCAATTCTGTCTGTGGCATTAAGTTTTTTAATGGCCCGAAAGAGTGTATCTCTAATTTTGAAAAAAAGCAGTGGATAGAAAAAGCAATTCACATTGCTAATGAAAAGGCAACCGCACAAAATTTGGGCTTGAAATACGCTCACATTGGGCATCGAGAATAAAGTTCATTGGCAATTGGATGTTTCTTATGGAGAAGACAAGAGCAAAGTCCGCAAAGATAACGGGCCTGAAAATCTATCCGTTTTAAAAAGAAGTACAATAAATTTGTTAAAAGCTGGCAATAAAACAAAAGCTGGGATCAAGAATAATAGAGCGAAGGCAGATGGAGTCGTGAATATATGATGGAGTTGTAAAATGGTAAACAAAATCTTCATGCAATATCGCTGCGAGAAACATGGATGGAAAAGCAAAGTAGCCCCTATAAGTATATAGGGGCTTGAGAAATGTGAAACGAATACAGATGTCTACCGATTAACATGTAACCTACAGATTCTAAGGACCCCGTCTTTGATTTCATATTTTTCTTGAGAATGCTTTTTAAGAAGCTCTTCAACCACAATCATTTCAAGATCATTGCTACAGTAAATTTTTAAGTTATAGTTATAGCAAACGGAAGGGTAAGAATATGAATAACGGTCGACTTCAATTTCTAACGCTATCGTTTTTTTGGCATTTTTTTCTACACTATCATTTTGACCTAAGGCTCTTACAGAAAAACCTTCGCCAAGTTTTTTTAAATCTTCTGCTAAATTTTGAATTTCAGGGTAATGCTTCTTCTTTATTTGGTGGAGTCTGTCAATTTTAGCTAGTTTTTCAGTTTCAAATACTTTGTCGCCTTCTTTATAAAAATCCGCAAACTCACCTTTTTTTAATTCATTGGCTGACTCGACGCTACAAAATTCAAATTCACCAAAAGATTCGACAAAGGCGTCCCTGCCCTTACTGAGCTCTTGCGCCATAATACGCAGGTTTTGGATAGCCTGAGCTCCTGAAGCAGAATAATCCTGATTGCTTTCAATTTGCAAATGAGGAATAAATTTCACGCACCGATCCTTCTTACAAAAAAGTTTTTTGAGGAGTTCATTGCTTGGACTATTATAATTCATATATAACACTGTGTAAGTCCCATCATCATTTCTAAAGATACATAAAGCAAGCCATTTGCCCCAATCATACACGCATAAAACCGGTTTTCCATCTTCGAGTTTTGAAAATATTGCACCGGTGTCCAGTAAACTTTTAAATAAATGGAAGTCTTTAAACTCTTTTTGGAGAGTAGGCGCACTCAAAATACGCTCCACATCATAACTTAAATATCTCGTATCATGAGTAAAGAGCGCTTTTATATTTGTCTCAGCCTGAATTTTAATGACATTATCTTCAACAATGTAATTTTTTTCTCCAAAGCTGTGTTTTAATAGGTTAATCGCCATATTTATATCTAAATCTTTACTGGTGTAGATTCGATAATGAGGGTTACTGAGGTCTGAATCTAGTCCTACCTCAACCACGACCGCATTTACAGCTGAATTTCTATCAAAATTTTCTTCTGTTGATAGGGCTTGCACAAACAATCGGGTATCAAATTTTTGCATCTCTTCAGCAATTTTTATAGCTTCCACATGAAGTTTTTGTCGAAGTGCTATACGCCTAGATATCTTCTCCAATTCTTCAGCCTGCTGGACTTCTATGCCTTCATTATAGAATGTTGCAAAATCTCCGGACCGCAATCTTCTAGCCATTTCAAGGGAGCAAAATTTAAAATCGTTAAAGTTCTGAATAAAGGCATCTTTATCCTTGCCTAGCTCCTTTGCCATCCTTCTCAAATTCTCTAGAGCAAATATACCGCATTCAAGACCAATTGTCTGCTCATAACCGGCATGATGAATAAATTGGACTTTTCTTCCATTAATTTCAAAAAGTTGTCTCAAGCCTTCATTACTTTTCCCTAGAGAATCTTTATACATTACCACATAAGATCCATCAACTTCCTTGAATACACTAAAAGCAATCCAATGAAGATTGTTGATATTAAAAACGCATAGCGCAGGTTTATTGTCTTGGATCTTAGAAATGATTTCATCAATATTTACATTTTCAATATCCACAGGCTGTATAAAATGACAATCTTTGAATTCATCTTTGACTGTCAAAGAATCTGCTATAGCGGCAATATCCTTGGCTTTGTACTGATATTCCCTATTATCTTTTTGATTAAGGGCATTTTTATGCACCTTAACAGCCTTTTCCTTCTTTTTCTCAAAATTAAAAGAAGGAATGTCTGCTTTTGGCAAAACCGACTTAGAATATCTTAAGCGGTGATTTTTTAGCTTTTCTAAAACTTTACCAATCTTTTTAACCAGTTCCACATCATTACCGGTATTAGTTGAAATAAATTGTCCAGACTGAGTTTGAGTACTTACATAGAGCGCTCGTCCTGTTTGTTTATGAACTTTGTATAGCTTATTTCCTTCAATCGCAAAAAAGAATAGAGCATCCTCTTTATTCGCTTCAAAATTATAATTAGAATCTTAGAGGCCAGGGAACAAAAGATCAAATTTTGCAATTGTAGGGATTTCTTTTAGGCGGCCGAACGGAAGAAGCGTGCCGTTATTTGGCCGCGAGGGAGTACCTTCATGTGTATCCAAATTGTAATGAGAATAACAAACCATATGATCTGTGGACTTACATTCAATTTTAGAAAAATACAATTCTAGCT
>JACCVN010000110.1 GCA_013698165.1 Parachlamydiaceae bacterium
AAAAGCGTCAATACGCGGCATTGAGAGCTAATGAACTTGGACATTTTGGAGTTAGTCAGGTAGCCGGGAAATTAGGTCTGCATCCTCATACGATTCGGGTTGGACAAAAAGAGTTAGAGGAGATGACGGGCGGTGGCGAGGTTACTACCCGGATTCGGCAAGTCGGCGGTGGGAGAAAAAAAACTCGCCAGTGAGCCGGACCTGGCAGCGATCTTTGAGGAGATAGTTCAATCACAAATAGCCGGTTCCCCGATGAATGAAAAAGTGCGTTGGACAAATCTCAAAGACAGCGAACTAGTTCGGCTTTATGAGAGTCGTGGATTGTCGGTTAGTCGTTTTATTGTCAAACAGTTAACTGCATTGAAAGGCTTTGTGAAAAGAAAAATGAAGAAAACCAAAACAGTCAAAGAAGTCGAGAATCGGGATCAGCAGTTTCAAAAGATCAAAGAAAAAAAAGAAGATTTTCTCGGGCGCGGGTTGCCTGTTTTGAGCATTGACACGAAGAAAAAAGAATTTATCGGGCAATTTTATCAAGCGGGAAAGTCATATTGTTCGGAGGCGGTGGAGGTCTATGACCACTCTTGGACGAGTTTAGCCAATGGGCGGATAGTGCCGCACGGGATTTATGATCTAAAAGAAAACAAAGGCTATCTAAGTCTTGGAAAAAGTAAGGAGCGCGTCGGAGTTTTTATGTGATAATTTGAAATATCACTGGCAAAACAACCTCCGAAAAGAATATCCTCAAGCTGGGGAAATGCTTTTGTTAATGGACGGCGGAGGAAGTAATTCTTGCTTACATTACATTGTCAAAGAGGATTTACAAAATCTGGCAAATGAGTTGAAAATAAACATTACAGTAGCGCATTATCCGCCATATTGTTCAAAAGACCTTATGCTGAATAAAAGAGAATTAGTAGAATAGAGTCTTTGAAAAATGCTGAAAGAATTGTAATTTATAACAATATGCTTAATTATGATTCTTTGCAAAATAATGAAACAGTCTTTTTATCCGTCACAAGTGTGACCGTATTTGAGTTTCAAGTCTTGTTAATAGCGTTTGCACAAGCCTTTGAAGAAACTGCTCATCGAACCGTAACAAACGAGGCAAGGTGGCGGAAAAAAGGTGGCGGACAACTTGGAAAACTACCGAATCTTGAAGCTAAATTGTTATTTATCTTGAGTTATATCAAGAATTATCCGCTCTCGAACCTATCACGGATTACAGTTTGGGTTGAGTCAATCAAAGACCAATTTACAGATTCACGCACTGTTGCCGAAGCTGAAAAGAGCGTTAGAAATACTCGGTTGCAAGCCTGAAAGAAGTGCGGATGAGTTTGTCGAAAGACTGCAAAAACAAATTGAAGGAGGCGAATTAGTGCAAGACTTCGGTGGAAAGAATGAGAGAAAGACCAACCGATGAGGAGCAACAAAAGTTGTCGGTGCAGCGGAAAAAAAAGAATCATAACCAAAAGAATTTGATAATTGGAGAAGTTGAAACGAGACAAATAGTGTATTTATCAAAGACCGTCGAAGGTAAAAAACCCGACAAAAAATTAGCCGATGAAGAAGCAATAGAATATCCTGCCGGGACTGTGATGCAACAAGATACAGGGTTTCAAGGATATGCTCCGGAAGGTGTCACAATCAAACAACCAAAGAAGAAACCGCGTGGAGCAGAGTTGACCAAAGAAGAAAAAGAGGCAAATCGGGAGTTAAGTCGAGTGCGCGTGGTCATTGAACATTTGATAAGTGGAGCGAAAAGAATGCGAATCGTCAAAGAAGAATTACGACTAAAAGTTGAAGAGATTTCAGACGATTTGATGGAAATAGCCTGTGGAACACCTAACTTCCGTAACTTACTACGAAAACCATTTTTCAAAGAACTGTTGTTACAAGAATTTTATTCAGCATAAGGTCTAATTTCTCTATGAATACTTTCGCACTGAACTCAATCAGTCGCGTGAACTCGACCAAAATTATCAGCCTGACGGTTTTCTTCGCCTTCAATACCAACATGA
>JACCVN010000125.1 GCA_013698165.1 Parachlamydiaceae bacterium
CGTAAGCTCTTTAGTACGAAAAAGCTTCTTTCCAGGATGTATAGGATGATTTATGAGCCCTGGAGCGTAAGATTTATCGTCGCTATAGGCGAGATCAACGCCCACCAGAATAATTGGATTGCAGCCCATTTTTTCTGCAATATCTAAACTAAAATTAATGACATTACATCCTTCTTCAAGATTCGTGGGTTCGATGCCGACTTTTTTATCAAAATAATCCGCAATATCATATCCGCTATTACCACTTAGATATAAAAGATCCCCTGACACCAACTTCAATGCTTCATGGTTAATACGGCTACGGTAAAAGAAAGGGGTATCAAAGGCGTTATTTATAATGATACGGGCTGAATGCTCAATGTTAGGATCAATGCCAATTCCAAAATGAGGAATAATGCCCTTGGCATTGACAACATTCATAGCCGTTCCGCCGGCAAAAATAATCGCATGATCAGTAAGTGTGCTCAGAAGATCAATATTTTTGGCAAGCGAAGGGCCGGCACCGCAGATGATCGCTGGGACAGAAGGAAATTTCTTGAACAACCCATCACCGTGATAGGCTTTCGGCCAGGCGAAAAGGTTATGAAAGTAATTAATAAAAAATCCTGTTCCAAAACTATTGTATTCCGCGGCATCACTAGAATGAAGATTTCTATAGAATGAAAGTTGAGTTTGTAGATCTTGCAACCTGCGGTTATATACCTGTTGATATAGGGGCAAGCCAATAACCTTTTCGCGCTGCATCGCAAACATTCTAATAAAGCCTTCAAAAGCAGTGTGATCACTCGTAAGATAATAAACCCACACACGCGGATGTGCCAAAATCTCTTTAGCTCTTTCTGTATGAAGAAATACGTCGATGATCGTCAGTTGATCTTCTATAAAAACTAACGTATGTCTGGGGTTTTTCAGCCACTCTTTCAATGCCTCGAAGATATATCCAAGACCTATCCCATAAACGTACAGAATATCGCACATTTCCAGGTCAACTTTCTCGATGACGGCTATGGCTTCTCTCAGAGGATCTTTGGGATCATGATAGAAGTAATTTTCACCATCAATTGTGGTTTGCAAATTGATGGGCCGAGATCGCTCTTCTATAATTTTTAGGGGTCTTTTATCGCTGCTAAGCAGTTTAATTTGCTTTGCTCCCTTAGGAAAAAAAAGTGACCAGCGCTTGAGATTGTCTTCATATGTCATCACATTTTCTTCCATTTTTCCCGCAAACCAAAACGTTTAAATTGCTCTTTACGTTTCTCAGGGCTGCTTTCGACATCGAGACCTTTGGTAGCTGCGGTTCTCAAAAATTCCTTGATGACAGCGATCTTCTCTTCAGCTCTTGACACAAGTTTTTTACTGCGATCAAAGACTTCCTTTTCACGTTTTGGCATATTCAAGATAGTTTCATCCTTGGAATCTTTATCCACAGACATTATCGCCTCATTCATGCGGCAGAATTCCTCTACATCATGCTCCAGCTTCACCATCTGTTCTTCCAAATTTTTTGGTAAGGGTACTTTTATATTCCCCTCGGCATTTTCAAGGGCGTATTGTAACAGGTCTGACATCTCTTCAAAAACATGTAGAAATTCAGCACTCGATTTCAATTGAGCCTCTTTTGGTTCTTCAGGTTCTTTACCGTTCATAACCTTCTCCCTTTATCTAATATACTGCCCTTAGCTCAATCTGTGAATTTCGGCTGCGCCAAAGCCTCGGGTTGAGCTAAGAGCAGTATATATTAAGTATTATACAAGTTTTAAAATTCGGGTATTCACACCATTGTGAACTGGCCGTCAAAATCCATGGTCGCCTCCAATTAGACCTGAAGAACTTTCTGAAAAATAATAAGTCGTCAAATAAGGATTGCTTGTTACAATTGTGCACCAGCCAATATCCCCATCAAAAAAGGCTTTAAGCTCTTCGTCAACGGCAACGTTAATCACCATAAAACCATGGGGCGGCAGAGTCATTTGACGGCTAAGAGATGCCGTATCTTTTCCGCGATAAAAAGTTAAATCTGCTGTCGCGTCGTCTTTATATTGCTTTTCAGGGGATGAATTCATTAACCAAAGCGACGGCCATGGCTGATCGGCCAGTAAGGG
>JACCVN010000140.1 GCA_013698165.1 Parachlamydiaceae bacterium
ATAGTAACTCTCCAGGTAACTCCCTCATACTGATCAATTTTTACCATATCGAAGACTTAGATTCAAGAAAGTGTTGTATAAACAGCTCGCATTTTAGGTACTGTCTCAACTTTCGAGCTGCCCTCTATTTCTTAAAATTGCGGCTGAGTAACTTTACCCATAAATAATATTCCTCCGGATGTTTTATCGAGTATAAAAAACATAAAAGGATGATCTACAAGGAATATTTCGGAACTTCCGATCACTGCAGACTTACTAACAGCTATGATTCCTGCCGCAGCAGCAGCTTCAGTGCCTTTTTCATTGACCATTATATAGCTTTTTTGCACGATCTTGCTTATTTTTAAATCTTGAAGGCCATTGATCTTTGAAAAATCTGCGTTATCAGAAAAAGGAGCTACCATTCCCATTTTAGCCAAAATTCCATCAAAGGAAAAGGCTGAAACAATTTTAAATTTTGGCATCGAAATGATGAGTTGTGTTGGAGCCATCTTACTAATCCAGCTCTGCAGATTTTGTTCATTAATTTTCTTTTCAAACATTGAGAGCCCAAAAATGTCTTTTGGCAAAATGACATACATCGACACATCAAGACCTTCAGAATTTCGAGAATCATAAGGCAGTTCAACTATTGAAAAATCACTGCCTTTTAGATAAGAAAATGTCCCTGTAACAGTCATCATGGGGACAGTCATACTTTTAGACTCATGCGGATAAAAAGGAGTCTGTCGCGTAAAATCTTCATTGAAGGGCTTTAACCATTTTCCACGCATATAGATCGTACTGATAAGAAGCATACGAGTAATATTTGGGATCTCTCCGCGGTCAAAAAGCTGAGGGATTTTCCCTTGCGTACGTTCTTTGATCCAAGTATTGATTTCTATGCGAGCTTCCTCGGCATGGGATGTAAAATCTACATTTTTAAGCTGCCCTCGGAAATCATTAGCAATACTTTTAGAAAATAAAGGCAATATAGGGTGTCCATGCTGAATCCACAATGAATTTGCGATACTTAGAGACAGGTCATCATTGAGCTTCCTTGGATCTTTTGTCACTGTTTTTGTGAGAAGATTAAACGAAGGACCTATAGAATCTCCTCTCAAAGGAAAACGCAAAACCCTCGCCATTTGAGATTGGGTCGATCCATCAGCCCCTGCATAGACCATTCCGAGGCCAATGGAAAGACTATAAGGAGAAAATACTAAATTTTCTTCACCATTTTTGATTTCTTGAAAGATCTGAAATCCCAAGTTATTGCTAGCCAATACTAGTGATTGACCTTGATTCATGGAAGGTAAATTGATTTCAGTTTTTTTATTCGCTTGATTTCCATCATTCTGAGGACTCTGAGCATCAAGGAGTAACGTTGCCAAGAGGGCATAGCAAATCAGGAAATAGTTCATGAGCTAATTCTCCATTTTGGATGTACACTCCACAGTTCAGGAGATGTATGATTATACTGACACACTTTCCATTTGTAAAGTGATCGTAGTGACACTAATGAAATTAAAAGTTGCGTGCAAACCAATTGAGGCCCATAGGCTATGCTGGCGTTCCACAAGAAATCCAAGAAAGCATGAGAGCAAAAACAATACAGGGATTAGTTCAAGGTTGTGCCAACCATGTGTCGTTGAAAGATGAAAGGTTGCAAACAAAAGCGATGTCCCAGCAATAGCCCAAGGAAGACTTATTTTTGTCTTCAGCCATTGTTGAAAATAACCGCGAAATAATAGCTCTTCAGCAAAAGGTACAGCTATGAAAAGCCCTAAAAATGTCAGCACAAATTGCCAGGGATTTTTAAATGTATTCTTAAAGAGCTGTACAGCCACCTGATCAACTTCAGGAGGGTGGAAAGCATATTCAACAATCTTCATCATAATCATTCCTAATACTATGACGAAAGGAAATGCCAAAAACCATGTTACCACGCCTACAGAGAAGTCATGCAAATTTAGCGTTAATTTATTTCCAGAACGTTCAGCTCCCGATATTGAACTAACAAAATAAGGATTAAAATTTTTTGCGAACCACCAAATCGCCGGGGCTGATAGATAGATAGTCACAATGTAAAGCCATGATTGTTGACTTTCACTAATCTGAGTAATAGAGCCTTGGCCGCTAAGGAATGCTATTGCAATGTACGCAAGCGACGGTATTATGATGATTTGAAGCGCCAAAAAAACAACAAAAATCATGATGACATGGACAAAAGAAGGAATATCTCGGAATACAGCAGGCCCCTTAGGTAAGGCATAAAATCCATACCAAATTCCCGCCCCTAAACTGAGTAGCATTAGCACAACGGCATTGATAAATTGCAAAAGCTCAGGTTCTAGTTCCAATATTCCACCGTTTTAGTTTAGTCCTTCGATCACAGTTTCAATGCGGCAAGCCAAATCGCGAACTAAGCGCTTATGTGCTTGTGCCATAGGAGTGGACTGAAAACCTGGAGTTCCCCAGCGTAGGCGTTCATAGTCTAAACGCTCCGCATCTGCAGGAATCATAGAGTTACTTGTGAATATTTCCTGTAGAATAACTCTTGGGCAATCAGATCTAAGGGCAATCACACGCAATCGCATTTTCATTTGCAGCATGGAACTGCAGCGAGCACTTTGCGCAGGAAAACATGCAGATACTTTTTCTCGCTCAAAGGGCACAAGAGCATGCTCTATTAACTCAAGGGCCACAAGGTAATTAACTTGCTGAAATTGCCGTGTAAATTCTAAATCGGTACTAAAATAATCGGATGATCTGATATTTTGTGCAATATTTGAGACTTCACCCTCTGGCTGTAAAAATACATTGCCATTATACATTAGCTGGTAGCGCAAGGTATCGCTCAGCTCTTGATCGAGATGCCAAGGCACATAGTAGTCTGAGGAATCGATCACTGAGATCAAGGCGACACTAGGTTTGGGAATCCCTTCATAAGTATAGGGTATAGGCTCTTCAGTACAAGGTATAAGCTCTTCAGTACAGGGTATAAGCTCTTCCGGGTAAGTCGGTGGACATATCCTGTTGCAGCTAGCTGCTATAAAGGATAACAGTAATACGGTAAGTATACGCATCATGAGTGTTAGCTCCTTCGGAAACATTTTTCTATTTGCCAACCAAGGTACCAAATGCCTATGTTAATCTCAACTGACATATAGGATAAAAACCATGCCAAATCCATTTAAAATTGTCTCTCAAGACAACAAAAAAACTCAACAGACTAATAATAAGCCGCATACAACATCCAAGGGACAAGAGTTCCAAGCCAGATTTGATCGTTTATGGTTGACAGATCCTCGACAATTTAACCCCTTACGCAACTGCATGGAAAAAGAAAGACTCGTACGCACTGAGAATCTCATTAAAAATCACACTTCTTTGAAAGATAAGGTGGCTGTCGATTTGGGTTGCGGCGAAGGAATTTTTTCCAAAATAATTCGGGATGCCGGCGCTCAGGTTGAATCGGTCGACATTTCTAGTAATGCTTTAAAAGCGTTGCAAAGTGATGGGAACGAAGGGATCAAAGTTATCCAGGATTTTCTTCCTCATACTTCTTTGGAAGACAATAAATACGACCTTGTTATCGCGATGGATCTTATAGGTTATATTCCCATTATTGAACATCGATTGTTCATGTCTGAGTTATCCCGTTTGGTGAAATCAGAAGGTTTTGTCGTCTGTTCTACATCGCTTGATATCAATACGCAAGATGCAATTCAAAGCTTCGGATCTTTAGCAGAAACAGAGTTTACTATTTCAGAATGGAAATTCAATTACCATGCTTTACACATCCGCATAAGCAACTTTTTTAAAGCTCCGGCCCGCTTTGCCAAGGCCTGGAAAGATCATCAGCATCGCAAACAGCAGCTTTCAAAGAAGTCCGGTTTTGACAAATGGTGGTATTCAATGAACACCTCCAAATTTTTGGGATGGTTTTGGAATGGGATGCAGTATTTAGCCTATCCTATTGTTTCAATATTGGAAAATAACCGAATGGTACTCTTAGGGTTAGAAAAAATCTGCCGTTTCCTGTGGACCGATAGCGGCATCAGCCACGCAATCTTCATCGGACAACGCCGACCGCTCATCCCTGCTACAAAAGAAGAGTTATTGGCTATCGAACCCAAACATAAACGACAGGTTTGGGAGTAGAGTTCGATTGCTAAATGTGATTATTCAGCTAATCAGGAACAAATAAACTACCACAGAGCCCGCAGAGAGGGGTTTACAGAACCTAGCTCACGCAAAACGTAGCTTGGCATTCCGATGCCGAGTTTGGAGTGCCCAAAATAAAGGCCATGCAAACAGACTTTGGAACTCGGACGTGGCTTGAAAAAGGTATGGGGAATTAGAGCAAATAAACTACCACAGAGCCCACAGAGAGGGGTTTACAAACCTAGCTCACGCAACACGTAGCTTGGCTTCCCGATCATGCTTTTCACTTAATCTTTTTTTGAGCCTTGCAAGCCAATGTACTGGTGAGTGCATCGAGTATGAAGTAAAAGAGAAGAACCCTTGTCAGGATTATGAGGGCAATGTGTTCACCCGTAGCTGCGGCAGTTTACGCTAACGCTCGCGTGCCTTGGTACGGGCTAGGGTGTTGTTTTTATGCAGTAAATATCGGGATAAAATCACAAACTTCTAAGTTAATCATTGCATCGCCATATACACAATAAATCCACATGAAGGAATGTGTCGAAAACAGCACAAAAACAACACCCTAGCTACGGATAAGCAAAACAACTCCTCATAACCCTGAAAAGGGTTCTTCTTTTTTATTTGTTCTCAGATTTTGAAAGCAAGGAAAGGGCAATTTACAAATTCACATAGACTGTATATAAGAAATAATAAACGCCTTTTTAAGAGATCATGAGGGACATGAAAGAATTTCTAAAAAAATTTCTCAACCCTATCTTTTCATGGTTCACTAGATTATTCCATAAACAAAAAACACGGGATGAAGTTCTACAGAAAGAAAAGGAAATCGCACTTGAGGACGCACAAAGGATTGCGAAGGATTATTACTTCCTTGGAGAGGGAGAGGGCTATCACGAAATTACAGAAAAAGTAATGAAATCAAATAAAACCTCCCAAACCTTTAAAAAGCTTATTTTGGAAAGCGGTCGAAGATTTATCGTTTTTAACTATCCTAGCGACAAGCTCCAAGTCAAAGGGGTTCTTAGCT
>JACCVN010000175.1 GCA_013698165.1 Parachlamydiaceae bacterium
AAGAGCGTGCTCATAATCTTCGCCAACTTTTGCGCGCACATTTGCTGATGGAAAAAGATGTCGATTACATCATTCAGGATGACAAAGTTGTCATTATTGATGAAAATACCGGTCGTCCGCAACCTGGACGTCGTTTCTCTGATGGTCTTCACCAAGCGATTGAAGCAAAAGAAGGTGTTTCGATTCAAAAAGAGACACAGACATACGCGACAATTACACTGCAGAATTACTTCCGCATGTATAAAAAGCTTTCCGGAATGACCGGTACTGCTTCTACAGAGGCGAATGAGCTTAAGCAGATTTATAAGATTGAAGTGCTTTCGATCCCTACACATCGAAATTGTGTTCGAGAAGATGCCAATGATGAAGTGTACATGACCGAGCGCGAAAAGTATAATGCGATCTTAAAAGAGATCAAAGAAATTCATGAGAAGGGATGCCCAATTTTAATTGGAACTGAATCTGTTGAGATTTCTGAGAAGCTCTCTCGCATTCTTCGCCAGCACCGTCTGGAGCATACTGTGTTAAATGCCAAGCAGCATGACAAAGAAGCTGAAATTGTTGCCCTCGCAGGTAAAAAGGATGCCATTACTATCGCCACGAATATGGCAGGTCGTGGTACTGACATTAAGCTTGAAGAAGGCGTCGCCGGTTTAGGTGGTCTTCATGTTATCGGCACCACTCGCCACCAATCACGTCGTACAGATCGGCAGTTGCGCGGTCGTTGTGCTCGTCAAGGGGATCCTGGTGTTTCTAAATTTTATATTTCATTTGAAGATCCACTGATGCGACTATTCGCATCGCCCAGGCTGACAACGATCTTGCAGAAATTCCGTCCACCGGAAGGTGAGCCTATTTCAGCAGGAATTTTGAATAAATCCATTGAAACAGCCCAAAAGCGTGTCGAGCAGCGTAATTACACTATCCGTAAGCATACTCTTGAGTATGACGATGTGATGAATAAGCAGCGTCAGGAAATCTATTCTTTCCGAAATGAAGTTCTGCAAACTATAGATATTCAAGCTCTCGCTGTTGATCTTCTGCGCAGTGTTTGCGAAAATGCTGCAGGAAGGTTTTTCAAAAGCCGTAGCACTGATGGTGGTTGGGATCCGGAAGGCTATCGCCAATGGCTCATGCAGCATTTTCCAATCAGCTTTGATGAAAATCTTTTTAATGACGAATATCTGGAAATTGAGCAGTTGGAAAACATGGCTGCGGATAAAGTCGTCGCTACTTTTCATGAGAAAATAAATCGTGAGAACAATAAAGTTCAAGATCTTGCCAACACTACCAGTAAGCCGGCCTTAGACGCTGTTCGCAACCTGATCATCCGTAAGTGCGACCAGCTCTGGCAAGAACACCTTTTAGCTATGGACCATCTGCGTTCAGATGTTAATCTGCGGGCTGTTGGGCAACGTGATCCATTAATGGAATTTAAACATGAAGCATTTTCATTGTTTAGCGAGTTTGGCCGTACCTTACGGGAAGATATTGCGCAGTCTCTATTCCGATTTGAAATTGTCACACGTCAGCAAATGGATCTGCAGCAGCTGCTAGCTAAGATGCATCTTGAAACGACGCGTTCATTTACAGATGATTTAGAGCAGCCTCTTCAAGTTGCGCCTGTCGCTCTTCCGCCTGTCAAGATGGAAGCCTCCCAGGCCAGGCAGCCAGTTATTGCCGGAATCCGTACTGGACGCAACGATTTTTGCCCATGTGGTAGCGGCAAAAAATATAAGAAATGCTGTGGCTTGGATGGTGAAGAGGAGCAGTAAGAAGCAATGCTGAGTGGTGAGTGGTGAGTACTGAGCTGAAGGCAGCATTGCTATCACTCATCAAATTCTAACTAAAGGCCGTTATAAGCATGGACCAATTTTGGGAGGAGTTTGAAACGGGAGAAATTCATTTCAGGGACAAATGGCAATTTGAGCTGAAATCTGAGTTTTTCCCTCTTCCCAACCGCGCTTCTAGTGAGTACACTCAAGAATTTTATATTTTCATACCCAATTCTTTAAGGATCAATTCCCAAACTTACTCTAAGGATGAGTTTTATCAGGCTCAGACAAGCCTGATCCGTTTTAAGACCCCCGAGATCTCTTTTCAGGACCTTCTTAAACCAACCAATAGTTTTTCACCTTTGATAAAGCTTCAGGAGCTTGGTGTTAGTCTTTCTACAGCAGTTGATTCTACCGCTGTGGAAGGAGAGCTGAAGTTATTTGCCAATATTTTTCGGAGCTCGCTCAGACGGCAGGTCTACCCCATTATGCTTCGTCTGGAAAATGCGAACTCTGACGAAACGTATATGACCTGTAAGAAGGAGATCGAAGAGCTATTTGCGCAAATGGATGCTGTTTTGTTGAAATATGAAGAGGTCAAAGCCCAATTTCTAACATATCCTCATTGGCAAAACTCCCAATATATTTTTGAATATGTTGAAG
>JACCVN010000183.1 GCA_013698165.1 Parachlamydiaceae bacterium
AAAAACGACTCTAGGCAAGTATTTGTTTCAACAGCTACTGAGCCAGGGAAGATTTAATGAGCTGTTGTATTTAAATTGTGATTTGGAGGCAATCCGCTCTTGGTTGAAATCTCCTTTATTTATCCAAGAGGCGTTGAAGCAGTTTAAGTTGTCATCTCCGATCATATTTATCGATGAAGTACAGAGACTTCCATCCAGGCTTATTGTTGAAAACTCTTGCTGACTTGAATTTATCGATTAAGATGGTAGCATCAGGCTCATCCCAGCTAGAAATTAAAAGTAAAGTGCAGGAGCATTTGACAGGGCGCCATTTGTCTTCTCTTATTTTACCTCTCAGCTTTAGAGAGTGGGATGCATCTTCACACCTAGAAGAGCTTCTTATCTATGGAGCTTACCCTCAGATTGTTGATTCAAAAGCTAAAGAGTTGCTGCTTGGGCAGCTTTATCAAGATTATGTAATAAAGGATATCATTGAGACACTTAAGTTGGGGCAACCAGATATTTTCCTTAAATTATTGGGTTTGGTCGCCCACAGCAGCGGACAACTTGTCAACTATTCCCAATTAGCTGTAGATTGTCAGGTCAGCGCATCAACACTCAGGCATTATTTATCTATTGCACAGCAGACTTATGTTATTGCAGAGATTACACCTTTTGTAGGAAATAAACGGACAGAATTGACAAGCAATCCGATTTTTTACTTTATCGATAACGGATTCCGTAATTATGCCCTGAGAAATTTTAGTGATTCGGCTTCCCGTACCGATTTAGGACTTCTTGTTGAAGGGCTTGTTTTTCAGGAACTTTATAAGTTTATCTCACAAAAATTTTTGAATTATTCTATTCACTATTGGCGTACAAAATCAGGAGCAGAGGTCGACTTTGTTATTCGCAAAAATGATGAAAATATTTTACCTATTGAAGTAAAATATCGAAATTTGACCGCACCTAAAATAAGTCGTGGGTATCGATCATTTTTGGAGGCATACCAGCCCAAAAATGCCCTTATGATAACAAAGAACTTGATTGCAGTGGAACGGATCGAAAATATTGACGTTCATTTTATACCTGTTGAACTATTGGAGGATGTATTTCCCTTCATTTTAGCTTTATAAACCTGCAAGCAGTGTAAAAAAGGTTCCGGAGCCATTGTCTGAACATATAGAAAAAATGAAAGACGGAGCTCTACTCTGTAACATAGGGCATTTGGATAGTGAAATTGATGTGGAATGTCTTCTTAATAATCCTGAAATCGATGTAGAAACAATTAAACCACAGGTTGATCGTTGCAATTGGAGGTTGAATTGACAACTCTTTCTCCAGAAAAAGCTCAGTATCTGGGTGTCGATGTCAAAGGCCCTTTACAAGCTAGATTCTTATCTTAATTGACGTTGTTGGCTATCCCAATGTTTGTTCTTTTTATTGCATAAAAATCAAATTTTTTATATCTCAATGTAGGATCAGCTTTGTCGATGCTCTTTTGCATCGTTCTAGTACACTGTCAAAGCTAAATTTGCCGATTTAAACTGCGCGAAAGCTCCCGCGGTTAAACGATCGTAAGTCACCCAATATTAGTCAATATGGGGTGACTTACGATCGTTTAACCGCGGGACTTTGGCGCGTTTAAATCGGTAAATTTAGCCTTGACAGTGTACTAATACAAGATCATGGAGAAATAATAATCCAGGAAATCATTCAATGGGTCCCTTCGCCAGAAAAAATGGTGCTATCGGTGCAGCGGGAAAAATACCTAATAAAAAAAATCTAGATATTAAATTTGCGGTTTACCCCGACTATGAAACAGGAAGAAAAGCACAGGCACTTAGGTTAAAAGAAGGGAAAAGGTATATCGATTCTACGCTCAATGAATTTCTCCGGACATACACGGGAGTCGAGAAAGGAACGTCTGACACTGAAGAAGTGATTAATTACAGAAAGTCTATAAAATTTTTTACAAAATTTGACATGGATCGCACCATTCGCTCCTTGAATGATGAAGAATATGAAAAACTGCTTGATGCTATGAAGAAACATGAAGGGTGGAGAGAAGGTCGTGAAGAGTATATTGAAGTCAAAAATGTTTTAGGGGTCCATCTCAATAAAAAACATGTTGTTTCCGAGTTTTTGGTTGGAAATTCAAGCGGTAGTGAATGGATTTCTAAAAAAGACGCTATAGCCCTTGCTCAGACATGAGTATTATATGCTACTGTTGTTCATGCAAAATGTGGGGACTACCTAAGACCGAAATTCCATCAAGAATCTTTTAAAAATATGGTATGTTAAAAATAGCATTAATCAAGAGCCAGAATTTGAATGCGCTTATTGTGATGAAAAGGCTGTAATGATTTGTTCACATGAGGCATAATTTTTTATGCGAATCCTGCGTTGGGGATGATGAGTCTTTTCTCTTACCTCTTGTCAATTTACCTCGCATAGGAGTTTGTGGATATGCTGGGTAATTCTATTAAGTTTTGAAGGCAATGTCGAAAAAGAAAAAAACGAACAGACATTTAGGAAGTCGATTTGAACGAATGAAACAATCTGTTAGGCTCCAGTCTGCCAAGAGTTGGCTTCTCACATATAAAGGGAAAAATGTCCTACATGGGTATTGCAAGCAATACGGGGTTGACTTACTTTGTGCAATACGTGAATTGGAGATGTTGGGTATCGTACTTAACTCTGAGTATATAAGGCTGTCAAACAGAGCGTTGAGGGCGGAATAATAGTTGACGCAACCTTTTGATCCTGAACGTATTGTACGGAGGACGCCTTCACCAATCGTGAATGTCGTCCTCTATGTAAAAGTGATTCTAAATCTAAATCTTGCATCACTTTATCATCTCGCGCTGCCGTTTTTAGGATTATGGAAAAAGAGGATTTCAAAAATGTTCCAATCCTATCATCTATTCATTCTTGCTTAAAAAATCGCAAGAACACAGTGAAGTGCCATCTGCATTAACAAAACTCAACTATCAGTCTATCATTGAGCCCATTATATGTTCTTCTCCAATCGCTAGTCGTTGGGCATCACATGAGATTCTAAATACTTTATCTGAATATATACCTGAAATGGTTGTGGGGTCGGCGGACCTTTCTTCTTCCGATGGAACGTTTTTGCGAAATCATGGTTTTATTTCCCGAAATTGTTTTGAAGGGCGAAATATTAAATATGGCGTAAGGGAATTTGCAATGGGTTGCATTGCAGCAGGAATGTCTCAAACGGAATTAGTATTACCCGTTATTGGGACTTTTCTTGCTTTCGCTGATTATATGAGAAGTGCCATCCGCATGACTTGTCTTATGCGTTTAAAAGTAATCTATCACTTCACTCATGATTCTATTTTTGTAGGGCATGATGGACCAACGCATCAACCTATTGAACAGATAAGCTCTTTACGTGGAATCCCTGGCCTTCTTGTTATTAGACCAGCAGATTCTTTTGAAGTAAAAATGGCATGGATTGCAGCTCTTGAATATAAAGGCCCAACAGCTCTTATTTTGTCTCGGCAACCCCTTTCAGAGATAAATCATAACGGTTCAATAAAGAATGCTTTAAAAGGAGCTTATATAATTAAGCATGAAGAAACAGATGTCATTGAGCATCTCCTTCTCGCTACTGGATCAGAAGTTCAATTAGCACTTGAAGTTGCTAGAGAACTAGGTCCTGCAACGCGAGTAGTGTCCATGCCGTCGTGGGAATTGTTTGACAAACAATCAAATGCCTATAAAAAAGCCCTCTTACAAGGTAATTTTAAAGTTAGTATAGAGGCTGGCATTGAACAAGGTTGGCACAAATATATTGGTTCTAATGGAATAGCGATTGCACTTTCCGAATTTGGAGAATGTGGCTCTATCACTGATCTTCAAAAGCATTTTGGTTATACGACAAAGCAAATCCTGAATAAAATTATGCAGTCAAAGGTGGAATTATGCGCATCACTATAGAATTAAGTTTATACCTGCTTACAGAAAACTATGTAGCTCCTATTAGGGACTTCATTGCACGTTTGAAGACTTACCAAGATTTGGAAGTTGTCATCAATGCTACTAGCTCTCAAATTGTCGGCGAACATTCTTATGTATTTGAGATGTCAAAGGAAACTGCTATAACTTTTACCTCAGGACACAATGTCTTTGTCATGAAAGTCCTTGGCTTTGAACGAGATATTCAATGTCCTGTAAAATAATTTTTAATAAATTAAATTTGAGGTTTGAAATATGAGATCCTTTTTTATTTTAGTAATTGCATTCGCTTCACTGGGTAGTAGCGTCGTTTTTTTGGAAGAAGACACATTGAGTTCTTTTTATGAAATAGCAAAGCAAAATTGTAATGACATCTCGTCTATACGCGTGGAAATGGATAGAATCAATAATGAAATATTGAGCCTTTTAACTGAGCGAACGGCATATGTCAAGCGCGCAGGTGATTTAAAGTCGCGGACCACTAAAATTGCAGATGATCGCCAAAGAGTGTCGGATCAAGAAAAGAAAATAATTGATAAATCAATCGAGCTTGAACTTCCAACAGAGATTAGTATTCCTGCTTTCAGAGCAATTATGGAAACCTCAATTAAATTTCAGCAAGGGTATATTGATCAGTTAACTTTTCAATAAATCCAAGGATTTTTAAATTTTTTCTATAATTTATATTTAAAAACACACCTCACGATGTGAGGCGAGAACCATTATACTTTACTTGAAACCCTATCCAAAATGATTGATCATTATTTTTCCGAGATTTAAGCATCTTTTGGATTCGTTTATGTCCAGAATTTGAAATTGCATTATGTAAAATTCTTAGAGAGCTGTTGCCTACAAAATTTGGAGTTAGTCGATGCTTTATTATCGATAAGTATGTTTAAAGCTGGAGATGATATCATCACCTACGATCTGATGAGGTTCCCAACTATTCTAATGCTTGGTGATAACTCAGGGCGTTCCTGCTAGAAAGATTTGACACATAAAAATTGATTTAAACTCTCTTGTCTGGTTTTATGACATCCTAAAAAATTTATAGGTAGTCAGATGCCAAAGCCTAAATTAATCAACAAAGAATTATTGGAATTATCTAAAGATATTGATGCTAAGCAGTTTGCCGAATCTGTTCGTGGGGCATTTCACGGTTTGATCGATTATCGACAAAACGAGAGAACTTTTTATCCAGCGTGGTATATCATTTTAGGAG
>JACCVN010000204.1 GCA_013698165.1 Parachlamydiaceae bacterium
TTGCATGTGCGACCGACGTTTTGCCGGCGCCGGAAACGCGCCCCAACTCACGAAATGCGACATAGAGTTTGTTCTTTCGACTCTCAGTCTCTAAGCGTCGAAGGATAGTAGATGGTGTAATTTTTCCTGCTATGGTGGCAAAATCCCGTTGGATTTTGAGTAAGTGGGACAGTTTTTTACCTGTTACGCTGCCACTCTCTTACGATTTAAATATGCATCCGTGACTTTTTTCAACAGATTATTATCCTCAATCAATTTTTTAACGTTCGGACGCAACCGATCTTGTTCCTCATCGTATTTTTCCATTGCCTTCCTCACATGTACGCTCTCTATTTCGGCAAAACGCTCTGACAGTGTTATCTTTCCATTTAGAATCACCTTGAGATATTCCGTGTTTTCTAAATTTTTTACATATGGCGTCTCAGCAAGCATTGTCTTTAAAACTTTGCACATTGATTTATATCCAGTCCTTTTTCTAATTCCGCGTTTCTCATCACGAAATAGCCTCTCCATGCAGTTATTGGTTCGTTCTGGCTGAACATGATTCTTATTTCCATGCTTATCTACGACTTCTACCCCGCTGGTAAAGAGTCTGTCCTTGTATGTAACGATCTGAGAAAGCATTTTTTTGTAACCTATATCTGTTGAGGCTGCTGTCTTGATCTCTTCAAGATCGATAAATTTTTTAAACTCATTCTTCATTGATGGCATATCAACATCTTCACCATCATCATTAAGACCATTCTTTCCGTCTGGGGGAGCAAGACGCATGATCGCACGCAATCTGTCAAAATACCACGCTTTTTTTTCTAATTTTACAACGAGATTCAGGAAATCGATGGTCAATACTTTTTCCAAATAATCTTTAATTCGTGATAAACGATCCTCTGGTTTGAGATTTAAAGTCTTAAGATATTCGTACGCCTCTGTCATGCGTTTTGCTAGGGCCAAATTTGCGCGATCGAATGGAAATCCGTATCCATGAAGCTCTCTTGTGTAATCCTGTATCCATTCGATCAATAGATGTGCCAGAACTTCTTCGGGTAGTGCTTTAGTGAAGATCTCCTCCAAATCACCCTCAAGATGCTGTGAAAATATCGGGTAATTCTTAATAAGATGTCTCAAGTCTCTTGTGAGCTTACTAAGCGTTGTTTTCACAGAGAAATCACGCATCGTTACCGCAAGGAGATCGTGATCGTTTTTAAATAAGTCCTTTCCTATATCTCTGAGGTAATGGAAATGACAAAGGAACACTGGAATTCCAGGAAAAACACTCTGTATAGCCTTATAGATAGCTTTGCTCATATCACAAATAATTCCGAGAGGCGTTCCATAAGCTGCTTTAAGCTCTTCCAAAATAGGAATAATGGCTTCAGCAGATTCGGTTGGAATCTTTCTTGAAAGGAGAACCAATCGTAATAATTCCTCCAATGCACAAAACATGTGAGGGCTCGCACCGTCACAAGTACCATCAAGATGAACGAAATAACCTCCATTTAAATGAATCAGTTTTTTGATTTCAGCTTCTTTATCTCTATGTGCTTGAGCTAAATAAAGGATAAATTTTTTCCCAAGAAAGGCGACTTCGCGGCGACAAATTTTTACATTTCGTTCTTTTAAAGCATCTACCACCTCATCTTCAGTAAAACGTTCAACAAACAATTGCCTTCCGACAAATTCAATGATATCAAATCCAAAGTTACAGTAATTAGGGACTCGCCCGCTAATTTGTTCAGAACCAAAACTAGACTTACAAGTCGGACAATACTTAACCGTCTCCCTGAGATGAATTTTCCCAACATCTAGGAGCACGATGTTTCTGCTTTGCGTCTTTTGCACCTTCAGATTTACTCCACAGTGGCAGTGACAGAGATTCGATTCGGTTGCCATCGCTCCTGGATTAGTAAAACACGACTGCGAGGCAAATCTACTGGCGAGATTTAAGCGTAAGTTTCTTAGGACTTCGATTAGATGGAATCCCGAGTTTTTTTTTCTACGCCATAATAATGAAGAACCCGACGGATGACCTCTAAAGAGATTTTGGAACCTTCATTTTTTAAAACAATGGCGACTTGTTCAGCCGAGGGAATTTTTTCAATCAACTGATAGGCCGCAAGAAGGACTCTAAAAATCGTCTCCTGGTCGATCGTTTGATCATCCATAATATTTCGTCGTTTGTCCAATTGCTTTTTAGCTACAGAGGGGGTAGAGCTTGTGTAAACGTAAACTTTTTGAGGTTTTGAACGAGCAACTTTCTCTTTCTCAACTAAATCAAGTAAAGCGTACTTTACTACAGTGTGTGCTTCTTTTTGAAGTTCACTGCCTGTCATTCCAGCTTCTGAAACTTCCACAAAATAGGTAAGAGTGTCGAACAAACTACCATGTTTTGAAAATCCAATATCACTACAATGCCACAACCCCTGCTCATTAAATTTGGCTGTTTCTTCCAAGGTATAATAACGCCCCTTGTGGGTATAACTTGTGAGATACTTTAGCTCTTTAATATAGCGGTGTACTGTTCGTCGTGATGATGAGTCGATTACTTTCGAGATATCTTCGATCTGCAATACTTTTTTCTCATTAAATATTTTTTTAAGTAGCTCAAGCTTGTCGCGTTTTGTTTTTTTCATAAAATGTCTCACTTCCTATTTTCTACTATTAAACTAGTAGGAAGTAAGACATTTTTCAATGAAAAAAGAAGGCTTGTTACGAAAAATTTTGACTTGTTATTGGTTTATCGGTCAAAAGGTTTGAAATTGCAGGGCGGCATCAAGGATTATGTGCTAACTAAACAACTCCATGGAACAGTGTGAGGTTATCC
>JACCVN010000205.1 GCA_013698165.1 Parachlamydiaceae bacterium
TTTCACTTTGCTCAGAATCTTTCTACTGAGATAGTGTGATTTGCGATCATGCATTAAGATGTTATATTTAGTTGTGTTTTTTGTAAATAGAAATATTAGATAGTGTTTATTGTGGCTATTAATAAATCATTCGATTGTCTTTGATGTATGTGCTAAAGGGATCTGCATTATCTTAACTTTCTTTAGTTTAGGAGCTTATTCATTATGAAGATATAAGATGGGATTTAGAATTAGTATCTGCAATGCAATTTGTGACGAGAATAGCGCCCAAAACGCGGAATGTGAACTTAAGTGTCCTACTGCAATAAGCGGCATGTAATTTTTTAGGACTATCTGAATGTGGATACATGGAAATATTTTCTTTTTAATTGGTTATTGTGCTTCCTTGACAGTTTTTCTCCACTCTTTTATAACTGCTGCTAACGCCCTTTTTTTTAGAGACGAAGCATGGGAGAATCGATGCCTAAACAATATCCATACAAACGCATTCTCCTCAAATTGTCGGGTGAGCTTCTCATGGGAGGGCAGAATTTTGGTATTGATCAAAATGCATGTGATAAAGTAGCAAATGCTTTGATCAAACTGCAGCAAGCGGGCCTTGAAGTCGCTGTCGTTATAGGCGGCGGTAATATTTTTAGGGGGATTCAACTCAACATGGAAGGCATAAGCCGCACGCCCGCTGATCAGATGGGCATGCTCGCCACTTTGATGAATGGAGTTGCTTTACAGCAGGCATTGGAGGCGAGAGGATGCGATTCAAAGGTGATGACCGCTTTAGAATGTCCTAAGGTCGCCGAATCATTTAACTATCGAAATGCCATACAAGCCTTGAATCTGGGGACATTGCTTATTTTTGTTGGGGGAACTGGAAACCCCTATTTTACCACTGATACAGCTGCAGCGCTGCGTGGTGCTGAAATTAATGCTGATATATTACTCAAAGCCACTAAAGTCGATGGCATCTATGATAAAGACCCTTTGAAAAATAGCGACGCAAAGAAATATGACCATATAAGTTATGCGCGGGTGCTTGCAGAAAAATTGGCGGTCATGGATGCTACTGCTATATCACTTTGCCAATACAACGGGCTTCCGATTCTTGTGTTTAATATGCAAAGACTTTTTACAGACGATCCATATAGACAAATTTTACCACCGCAATCCCAAGGTACATTGGTCGATGCAAATCAATAAGGAGCAATAGAAATGACGGATATCCTCGAACAAACAAAAGTAAAAATGGTAAGTGCTCTTGAACACTTGATCCATGAATTAAAAAGTATACGCACAGGACGCGCTAATCCTGGCATGTTGGACCATGTAACAATAGAGCTCTATGGCAGCCAAATGCGTATTAAGGAGTTGGCTTCAATAACCTGTCCAGAGCCACGACAAATTTTGATCACACCCTTTGACCGCAACACGACCGGAGCCATCGGTAAAGCCATTGAAAAGGCTAACCTCGGCTTTATGCCGATTGTGGATGGCAATGCCGTACGCATTAAAATTCCTTCAATGGATGACAATATGCGCAAAGAGATGATCAAGCTTTGCTATAAACGTTTAGAGGAAGTAAAAGTTATTATTCGAAACATCCGTAGAGACGCCAACGAGCTTGTTCGCAAGCAGAAAGCCGATGGTACGCTTCCTGAAGATGCAATGAAAAAACTTGAAAAGAACATCCAAGATCTTACTGACAAATCTTGCAAAGATGCCGATGACATAGCTGTTAAAAAGGAAAAGGAAATTTCGACCATTTAGTGCAGCAAAGCAAAAAAAAAATCGCTTAAATCTTGCTAAACGTAGCTCGGCATACTGATGTTGAGTTACGTTTTTGTGTGCTATGTTGATCGACATTGAAAATTTGTGATCTTTCCATGAAAAAAGTCTCAATACCTAAAACTATACCTGAACGGGCAATTTTTATCAGTTTTGACATAGATGAGCCTATGTCGGTTCCACGTTATCAAAGAAATTTACCTCATTTGCGACTTGAGGGCGCAACTTACTTTGTAACGTTTCGTTTAGCAGATTCCATTCCTCAAAAAATTATGGAAAGTTGGATCGCAGAGCGTAATGATTGGCTTGCAGCTCATGGACTTCTTGACTCAATGAAGAAAAATAATCCAGAGCTTTGGAATTCTCTTTATTTCACTATTCCATTTACTGAAAGACGTCAATTTGAACTCCAGCAACAGCGCCATGTTCTAATTGAGCTAGATAATTGTCATGGCGATTGTTTATTAGAAAATTCCCATAACATCGTTGCCAAAGCGTTAGATTATTTTCATGGACAACGGGTTTGGATTGGAGATTATGTTGTCATGCCGAATCATGTACATGTTATCATACAGCCATTTCCGGGCGTGAAACTAGAAGATTGGCTTTATTCAGTTAAACGTTTTAGCAGTACGAATATTGTACATAAAGGTCAACTTTGGCAAGCAGAGTCGTTCGATCGTATTATACGCACGCAACTAGAGCTACTTCGCACAAGAAAGTATATCGCGAATAATCCGACAAAGCTGCACGTAAACTCATACAGTCTAAAGCAAATGGATTGGCTAGATGAGTATGCCTTAATGCCCTTGCAAGAGCCATAAGCTCATGCTAGCACAGATGACGAGTTTGGTGTTTCCAAATTAAAGGCCTTGCAAGTAGGCCTTTGAAGACGAACGTGGTCAGCAAAAGGTTTAACTTGTCACGTCCAAACTCGGCATTGGAATGCCAAGCTACGTACTGCAAGACGTTTTGCTTGTCAAGCCCAAACGACAATAGCGTGTCCCACATGTAATCAACTCG
>JACCVN010000213.1 GCA_013698165.1 Parachlamydiaceae bacterium
AAAAACAAATTTCTATCAAGAAATTTTAATCAAAACACCCTGTGGGAAGGATCTTCTAAACTACTTTAAGCATCGAATAACAAATGGAAAAACTGATGAAGCGACAAGCATATGGGTTTAAGGGATATGGAATACTTTAAACTAAGGTTCTATCGTTTGTACAAAACCGATACTGAGACATTATTATTGATAAAACCTCAATGCAATTGATAGTTTACAAAATGAGTGCAAACTTATTATTGTAACAATAAAAATCTTTTTCAAATAAACTATCTGAATGATAATTAAAGTATTATTTGGCGTTGAGGTGTTTTATATAAATGTTACGTTTTAATTTAAAACCAATTTTATTTTATCATTTTTTCATCGGTATTTTGAAAAGACCCGCGGTAGAGTCATTATGTTAATTTTTTCTCTGGGAATCATCGAGGAAAATGATATGATTGGCATTCAAAACCAGGCTTTTCAGGGGAAATGCAATGTTAAAATGGACTAAAAGAATCGGATTGGGTCTGATCTGCCTGATGGCAGTATTGCTACTGAGCGGAGCTGCGTACCAATTCATAAGCACAAAAATTGACGAAAGTACTTATCCTCCTCCAGGAAGCCTGATCGATGTTGGTGGCTATCGACTCCATATTAACTGCTCAGGAAATGGCGGACCAACTGTAATTTTAGATGCTGGAATGGGATGCAATTCCATTGAATGGACATTAGTCCAGCCAGAAATTGCAAAATTCGCACGAGTATGCAGTTATGATAGAGCTGGCAATGGATGGAGTGGTGAAAGTTCTCTAGAGAGAACAAGCCAAAATATAGTGGAAGAACTACATAAACTTTTAATAAACTCTGGTGAAAACGGACCTTATATCCTAGTAGGGCATTCATTCGGCGGTCCCAATGTTCTTTTATATGCGAGCAAATACCCAAAAGACGTTGCTGGCGTCGTACTTGTAGACTCTTGCCATGAAGATCAATTTTTAAACATGCCTGATTTGCCGCAAAGCTTTCTTCAAAAGCTTTTAATGCATCCGAATGTGGCACCTTTTTTGACCTCTATTGGGGTCACTCGAAAATTTCGTCTTCATCCATTTACCTCTGAGGCTTTTGAAAATTTTTCACCTGATATCCAGAAAACCTATTTTTCTACAATGACTACAACAAAATATACTCGTACCTTTACTCAAGAGTTTGAAAAATTAAAAAAAAGTCTAGCTCAGTTAAAGGATGGGAGATCATTGGGTGATAAGCCTTTAATTGTGATCACGGCAAAAAAAACATTCTATCCTAAAGAGTTTACAGATAAACTCGCCGCTCTCCAAAAAGACCTAGTTTCTAAGTCAACAAACAGTAAACAAGTCTTCGCCGAACACAGCGGCCACATGATCACACGAGAGCAACCAGAGATCATTGTAGAAGCTGTTCGAGATGTGATTGCGAAATGAAAAAACATGGAAATGCAAATTTAACACTTAACTTTATGCGATCCTGCAATTTAGGCTTGCCATAATGCCAGCATAGTGTTATATTGAAGATATAACTAAGGAGGTATTTATGGGAGCTCATCCCCACGATCAAGCTAAAGTCACCATCACCTGTTCTTACGATGAAAGGCTTTACATTAAAATGTTGGCTGAAAAAGCCCACATGAATTTAAGCGAGTTTATTCTTTCCTATTTGAGAAAGGATTTTCCTGTTAAGGCAAAAGTGCCCAATAAAAAAACTCTATCAGCAATGAAAGAAGCTGAAGAGGGCGGTGGTATTGAGTGTGATTCCATTGAGGATTTCTGGGAGAAAATGGGGATCGACCGAAGTGCTTAGATTAAAAGCGGTAACGCAATTTAAAAGAGACCTAAGAAGATTTAAACATGAGAAAAAAATCCAAGAAAAATTAGAAGAAATACTCAATTTTCTTTTAAATGGTAAGAAACTACCTGAAAAAAATAAGGATCATGATTTAGTTGGAAATTACATTTATCACAGGGAGTGTCATATCACACCTGATGTATTGTTGATTTATCGCTATGATGGTGAAATTATTTATTTAGAGAGGATTGGGTCACATTCAGAACTGTTCTGACATAAAGACATACCTCAGCTTTAAGGGTTAGATCCAGGGTCTATTTTATTAAAACTACTTTACAAATACGCTGACAAGCATTATTTTACTATTGTGTCTCCCTAACCTGCCCTTCGCCTTTTCTGTCCAGCTCCAGACTTCCTGTTGTTTAAACTCTGCTATCGAGGATACCATTAAGGGCATATTTTGCTAATCGTTTGATCGGGTAAAATGAAAAATTATGGCAAAGGTTTTCTGTCAACATGTCACATAGGTTGCCAGGGCATATGACATTATGAAAAAAAGTAAATTTTTTTTCAGAATGTCATATGCCCTTTTCCGTCCCTTAGATTTTGTTGCCTTCATTAACCTGTATCTTTTATACTTAGGAATTTGCCCGATCAATTGAGGTTGAATATGTCTTCTAAAAAACAAGCACGAATTATTGGAATGGGATCATACCTCCCAAGTAAA
>JACCVN010000223.1 GCA_013698165.1 Parachlamydiaceae bacterium
TCAACCATTTGCTGTAAACATTTCTCAAGGCAATTTCTTGCCATAAGAAAATCACCCTTACTTAAAAATTGTCTTCCAGCAGTAAATAAATCTTGAGATCCCATTGGCTTGCTTGATTCCATAATTACTTCATTTCCTCTTTGATTATGTTTTTGTTTTAATCGGCAAGTCTCTCAACATCACGAAACTGAAGTGCGCTGCAAAGTTTCGGTATTGTAATACAGGCCAGTATAAATCTGGGCATAAATATACAAAACTTAGAATAAGATTAAAATAAAAAAAATGTTAATAGAAAAAATAACCCAAGAGTTCATCTCAACTAATATATGAGCAAAAACCTTGGCAATACATTTCTTAACTAACACATAATAAATCCACATGAAGGAATAATGCATCCAAAAGCTGCACAAAATCCGCCTTCGCCACTGGTGTAAGCCATTAGTGTATTTAAAACAAAATAAAAGCCGCGAATGCGGCGACAGCGTATAGGCAGTGTGTTTGCCTTTGCGATCACCCGTAATGTTCAGTCTAAAAAAAATATTTCGTGCCAAATGTAACGTTGTGCAATTTGAGAATTCAACGAGACATGCTAGCTTGGTGAATGTGCCCATGGAACCTTTGCTGTCGCCGCATTCGCGGCTTTTATCATGTGTTGATCATACCACTGGCTTACGCCAGTGGCTATATGCTGCCGCCGCATTCGCGGCTTTTATTTTGTGTTGATTGTACCACTGGCTTACGCCAAGTGGCTATATGCTGCCGCCGCATTCGCGGCTTTGAATTTGTGTTAATCATACTAATGGCTTACACAAGTAGCGAAGATGTAAATTTTGTGCAGCTTTTGGACACATTCCATGTGGATTTATTGTGTGTATGGCGATGCAATTATTAACTTAGAGGTGTGTGATTTTATCTCGATATCTACTGCACAAAAACAACACCCTAGCTACGGGGATGCAAAAAAAGCCCTCATAACCATGACAAGGGTTCTTCTCTTTTATCTATTCATAGGATTTGAAAGATTTGGCTAATGATAAGGCTTACGCCAGTGGCTACATGCTGTCGCCACATTCGCGGCTTAGAACAAATCTTGCATCTAGCACCCTATTAAAAGACCTAAGGTCGAGATTAAGGCAAAAGGCTTACAAGGAGACATAAAAATATTGCAGTTTTTTCCTGAAACATCTAATTTAACTGAAGCTTTCCTAATATCTTTTTTATTTAGGAATTTAAAAAAATTTAAGGAGATCCTATGAATACTTTTTTCCCTCCCATGAATACTTTTCTTCAATGTGTAAATGCAGCAAATATCGCATTTAGTAGTAGTGGCAGAACATTTAGTTCTTCCATATCAGAATTGGGCAACATAGTTAAATATGAATCTATGAATGTTGGTAAAGAAGATAGCATTTTTAGTAATGCTATTTGCACACACTAAAAAAATGTTGCGAAAGTATAAAAAATAGCTTTCCAAATTATAATATGTCAACTTCCATTCATCGAAGTGGTCAATTTTTCTGTACTTATATTAAAAATGTATCTGCAAATGAAATAGATGAAAATTTTAGTACATTACCATCTCTACCGTCTCTTAGCTCAATTATATTAGTTGGATTAGGAATTTTTATGGCCTATAAACTTTTAAACCGCCAACCTACTGTTCCCCTTAACAACGGTCAGGCATTACAAAGGGTAAGATCAGACTAGCCCAAAGTAAAACCAAAATTTTGTTATGGGTAGCGCAGTCATCAAAAATCTGTTACAATTAATTTTCGGCCACACAAGCAAAGTAAATGAGATTTAGGCATGTCATCACACTCCAAAAAATTTGATCACGTTGGTTACCGCTACAAGGATTTTGTGGTGACAAGCTCGGTTGAAATTCATGAATTGCAATGCCATTTATATGAACTGGTCCATCTGCCAACGTCTGCGCAGATCATGTATATAGCGAACGACGATCCTGAGAATTTATTTTGTTTATCATTTCAAACTTTACCGGACAATTCTGATGGTGTTGCGCATATTCTTGAACACACTGTGTTGTGTGGATCAAAAAAATTCCCTGTTAAAGACCCTTTTTTTGGGATGACTCGCCGCAGTTTAAATACCTTTATGAATGCCCTTACTGGCGCTGACTTCACATGCTACCCTGCAGCAAGTCAAATACCAAAAGACTTTTATAATCTTTTAGACGTTTATCTAGACGCTGTTTTTCATCCGAATCTAAATCTTTTCAGTTTTCTACAAGAAGGGCATCGTCTCGAATTTGCACAGCCTGATGATCCTTCTTCACCCTTAGAATTTAAGGGGGTTGTTTACAATGAAATGAAGGGCGCGATGGCTTCGGCCACTTCGCGATTGCATGAAATTTTGAATGAAGCTCTTTTTCCTGACATCACTTACGGTTACAATTCCGGAGGGGAGCCAACGGAGATTCCTTCGCTGACCTACGAAAAGCTAAAAGAATTTCATAAAAAATTTTACCATCCTAGCCGCTGTTTATTTTTTTTCTATGGCAATTTTCCTCTTGAAGATCATTTGGACTTTATTGATCAACATACATTGCAGCATACTGTCAAATTTCTACCCCTTCCACAGCTCCCTTTACAGCCACGTTTTACAATTCCCAAGATCATTGAGGCAAAATATCCCATTGCACCCGATGAGGATACGGAATATAAAACACTTATCGGCTTTAGCTGGTTGACATGCCATATCCTTAATCAAAAAGAACTGTTAGCGCTGAGTATATTGGAAGCTCTACTTTTAGATACAGACGCATCGCCATTAAAAAAGTCGCTGCTCAAGTCTGGTCTCTGTAAACAAGTCAGCAGCTATATGGACACCGATCTTAGTGAAATTCCATTTACAATTATTTTAAGAGGGTGTGACGCGGAAAGCGCGCCTATAATTAAAGAGCATATCTATC
>JACCVN010000589.1 GCA_013698165.1 Parachlamydiaceae bacterium
TGCTTATTCCTTAACTTAACGACATTGGGCCGTAAGGCCTAGGTATTTAAGAATTAGCATGTTAGCCCTGTAGGGGCGGCAGAAGAGGTTTTTAACTTATGGTTCTGTCGGGGCCTTACCCCTAAACAAGCAAAAAGTCCTAAAGTCGAGATAGAGAACACAGAGAGGGAAAGAACAGCAAACGTTTGCTGTCCATTCGCGGCTCACTCTATAACTTTGTTACCACACGCTTACGCGTTTGACTACGTGCTGCTGCCGCATTCGCGGCTAGGATTACGAGAAGTTAATTGTTGTTATACCCCATTTATTCTTGATGGATTCAACAAGAATTTTTTCATAATAATCACTTGGAACTTCTAAAAGAATCTTTTCAACGATTTCTTGAAGTTCGACAAGGAATTTTTTATAATGTTTTAACTGATCTGGGCTTTCTAGCCCCGGATTTAATCTGACAATATCGTCCCCTATCATTAAAGCGGTAGTATTGGGAAATCCGAAGCTCACACGGTAAGTAAATAGAATTCCTTGTTGAATCGACATCTTGTGCAAAGCCATGACTATTACAGGAGGAACAGATCTAAATCCTTTCGCTCTGATGTCAAGAAAAACAGAATTTTCATCATTATTCGGAGTAATCTGTATTAAATTATTATTATTGGGACCAGCTTTCATTTTTTGTGGGATGCTGTTGTGTAGATCACGTGTGTTATCCATGACAGCCAACTTATATTTGTTGATTGTATTGCCTAAACAACTTTGAAGATGAGCAATTCCTTGATAGCTTAGACCATCCAATTGATCTTGTGGATCTGCCATAAGGTTATTGAAAGTCTTAAAATGCTCTGGATTGTTTATGGAAGTAGAAATTCCCCCATAATAATTATCAACTCCTAACATGTCATATTTTTGAGTGCTCCGGAATGAAACAATATTTAATTTTCCACATTTCACAAGTTCTCTAATTTCAGCATGATGATAAAAAGCGCGCATTTCTTTAGATTCGTCCAGATCCATTGTCGAGTCGATCAATATTGTACATTTATTTGCTAATAGATCCATATTATGAAGCAGCAATAGCTGTTGAGTAATGTCTTCTTTATTATATTCAGTTGTATTTCCACAGAGATTATGATGAATTTCACATATGAAGACGTCGATAGATTTTTTTCCAGGCAAAGAGCTTATAGCTAACTTCTCATCCTTAATATTAAGAATATCTATAAGAGTATAGCTTTTTATTGACATAAGCAATTGTGTGGATTCATAATATGAGTTTTTATGCATAACCACGTTTAAATTCGGGCTTCCCTTTTCAACTTCAATGTTTGATAATGCACTTGAGAGACAACGCATGGCAGATGACTTAAGATAGACTTCCGGTTTGCCTAGGTCATGAGGAATAAAAGGACTTTCACCGCCTGTTAATTTTTGTAGCACACTTTCAGCTAATTTATGGGGTTGATAACCCTGTTTAATTGATAGAATTGCCAAAATATTTTGAATTTCTTGGTGGATTTGATCAATATTGCTTAGAAATGCTGACATATTGTCTCTATAAAGATTAGCCAAGGCAGCACTGTCGATAATTTTATGATAAGTGATTTGCAATAGATCCTGCAAACCTTCCTCTCTAAATGCGTTATCTACACTTTTATTCTGAAAATCTTCAAGTAATAGATAAGTCGCTTCCGGCAGAATTTGAAGGTAGGGAGGGGCATTTTTATTATTAGACAATTCCTTAAAATTTTTTAATGCATTTGTGTTTAATAATTGACGGAAATTTTCGCAGACAGTCGGAAATTTTGAGCCTCTTGTTGCGAGAACAGAGCCTTCTACAGAAAATTTTTTTAAAATAGAATCAAATCCAATTGTTTTTATCCAGGCTTCTTTAGTTTGATCAGGACTCAAAAGAAATCCATTTTCAGCAATTAATTCATCAATATTATTTTTTAATTTTGATCTCATAGTACGAAGTTCGTTTGCCATTGGAGGAATAATAAAAAGTTTGATTATGTCATTTTGTTTAAAAAAATTAAATCCATAAACTTCATGCTTGTTCAATCCACTATTGCCCCAATTATTTAAAAAATTTTGATCCCAAGAATTGGATACATTTACCATCAAAGGCTTTTGAAAATTAGGTTCTTTATTTAATTCTTTTTCCAAGTTCTGCATATCGTTAAAATTATTGATCATAGGCAGGTTTCTTGATTTAGAGAATGTGCGAGCGAGTACCTCAATAAAAATGGGACTATTGATAGGGAAGACGTTTATCCTTTCAGAATCTCTAAAAGCAGACTTTAGAGCATTTTGGAATTCATTCGATGAATTTCTATGGTACCGATCTCTAGCAGGAAATAATGGGGATATTTGAATTTTATGTTCGTGCGCCTGGAAAGGAGCTAGTGAAGCTGCTTTGCTGTAGGCTTGTAGGCACATAAGCATCAATTTTTCTTTTGCTTCTTTGCTTATTCCTTCAGACAGTATAAATTCTAACATTACAGCTTGATTTTTATACCATGCGACATAACTAGGATTAAATGCGTTACTATTACTGGCTAATAATAACTTGTTTTCATCAAGGAATTGCAAGCTTTCTTCTGCATTGTTTCTAGGGGACCGATTGGAGTTATTTAATGCATTTAGGTCGGCTCCTAATTGAGACAAGGTCATAAAGACTTTAGGATTTTCATTTTGTGCGGCAAAATGTAGAGGAGTATTTCCCTCCATATCTTTTGCTTTAAGATCACAACCTATTTCAATAAGAAACATTATAAAAGGACCACTATATTTATCATTTTTCGTTGCAATGTGAAGCAAATTTTTTCCCTCGGAATCTTTCCAATGAGCTACATCAAATTTGTTCAAGATCATTTTTTTTATTGCAAGAATATCATTTTCGATAATGGCCTTCTTTAACTCTTTTTGCACATTCAAAAGGGACTGAAATATAAGCGTTGTTGGAGAAGAGGTGCTATTTCTTATGGGTATATAGGAATCCACTCCAAAAGAACTGGAAATATTTGCCTTGGAAATTTGATCTAAAGCCTTAGGTCTATTTGCATATACATTTTGACTAAAGGCCTTGTGTAAATTTGTAGAGTTGACGCGATCATTGATTAACGAGACTTGCGATGAACAAGAGATGTTTCTAGGAGTTAATGGTACATTTTTATTCGGAGAACTAGCCAATGATTTTAATCTAAATATTTTATTATCAATAACTTTTAGAGTTACATTATGAGGCAAAGTTAACAATCTTTTTATTATTTGACCAAATTCATCAGTAGGCGAAAAAAAATTATTAAAATCTCTTACAGCATTCTCATAGTTTTCATGACACACTTTTACATTTGCTCTAAATTTTGCTACTTCATTCGCTAAATCAATAAGTGCACCCTTATTACCTTCAAAATTGTTTGGAATTTTAAATTCACTTTTTGCATCCCAAGATAATATTAGAAAAGAAATAGACCCTGGAAGATGATCGATTTTTTTGAAACATTGATTTCGATTGTTTATCGCTTCCAGTAAAGGATTACTCAACTCAGCACTTGTAAAGGCTGGGGATTCTCCATATTCCAATTCATAGAGTATAACCCCTAAAGCCCAAAGATCATTGCTGCAATAAGACATGAAATTTGAAAGAAATGTTGTGTCACTGATAATCTTAGGAGAGGCTATTTTCCAGTTGATTGGTTTTCTATTCATTTCATTAGGCTTTTGA
>JACCVN010000239.1 GCA_013698165.1 Parachlamydiaceae bacterium
TTAGCTGGCCCTATTACTTTCTTAGTAGTCGTAGCGCGTTTAGTCCTACTAGCACCGTGCCACCTTCATGGATGACTACGGCTAGCCATAAGGGGACTAGACCGGCTAAGGCCGGTATGGTAGCAAACAAGATAGCTCCTGCGGCGAGGAACAAGTTTTCTTTAACAATTGCAGAGGTTTTATGCGCTTTGCCGATAAGCCAGTCTAGAAGTTCAATATTGTCGTTCAATAAAATCACATCCGCAGCTTCAACAGCTGACATGCTGCCAACTTTTCCCATGCAGATGCCTACAGTTGCTCTGGCGAGGGCCGGTGCATCATTAATGCCATCGCCAACCATTGCCAAGGGGTGCTCTTGAGCGAGCGCTGAAATAGAATTTAGTTTGTCTTCAGGTTTTAAATCAGAGCGGTAATCGTCAATGCCAACTTCATGAGCGATACGCCGGGCACTATTTTCGTGGTCCCCGGTGAGCATGACCACATTCCATCCGCGCTTTTTTAGGTTTGCGATTGTTTCTTTCATTTTAGGGCGCAGGGCGTCGTGAAAACGCAAAATAAAGAGATCGGTTTTGACGAGTAGTACCGTGATAAGCTCGCCGGCTTCCTGAAAAACTTTAATTTCATGACTTAAGATTTCAGCTTGAGAGGTGGGGATCTTGCTGATGATATATTCAGGATTGCCAATGAAGACCATTTCTTCTCCGGAAGAGTGGGGTGCCATGGCTTCCAACCCATATCCGGGAATAGATTTAAAATCTTTAAGGGGGATAGAGGGTAGATTAGGCAGCTGATCGCAATGTTTTAAAATCGCTTTGGCAATAGGGTGTACAGCATTTTTTTCAAGCGCATAGGCGATGGCAAGGGCATGTTGAACACTTTCCTGACTGTCATTTCCAAGGGTTTTGATCCCCTCATAAGTCAATTCCCCTTGCGTAAGAGTCCCTGTTTTATCAAAAGCAATTGCCTTGCAGCTGGCAAGGGCATCGAGAGTAATTCCCCCCTTAAGCAGAATGCCTCGCTTGGCGCACACGCTAATGGCGCTTAAGTAGGCGATTGGGATGGCAATAATTAGGGCGCATGGAGAGGCCGCAATGAGAAATGCTAGGGCCCTATAAATTGAACCTTCGATACCGAAGAGGGGAATCCCCAAAATAGAGGGGAGAAGCGCAGCAAAACAAAAGGACAGGAAAATGACTGTCATAGCATACCGGCGGCTAAGTTTTTCAAACCAGCGCTGTACTTTTGGTCTTGATTCCTGAGCTTCAGTGACTAATTGAATAATGCGCGCGAGAGCGGAATTGCCGCTGGTATTTACCACAGTCATTACCAATGCCCCTTCCAGGTTTTGTCCTCCGGCAGGAACCGTGTCACCCACTTTAGTTGTAATCGGCATATTTTCACCCGTCATATGCACGAGATTGACAGAAGATGTTCCTGAAATCACCTTACCATCAAGGGGGACAATTTCACCTGCTTTCACAAGGATGGTTGTGCCAACAGAAATATCTTTTAAAGACTTTTCAAGCAGAGAGCCATCTTCTGTCATCACAAATGCTTTTGAAGGGGCAAGCTTGTGCAAACTATTAATCGCACTTTTAGCCTTTGAGGTGACCGCATCTTCCATAGCGCCTGAAAGGGCAAACAGCACTAACAGCAATCCGCCTTCCATTCCGCTGCCAATCAGTAAAGAAGAAAATGCGGCCAGGGTCATTAAGATATCAATATTAATGTCTAAAGCAGCTAAATCCTCAAACGATTCAATCAACGCGGGAATACCTGCAAGAAAGTATACAAACATTAGCAACAGGTGCGATAACGGCAACATCGAGGGATTGAATTGTAAAAGAAAGGAGACGGCAAGTAAAATTGCTGCGACTATAGAAGCTTTAACAGTGAGATTCTTCCCCCAAAGTCTAGCTGCCGGGGTGAGGAAAGGGCTTGCCATCCCTTCAAGTCCCAGATCAAAAAATTCTTCAAAAACATGTGGAGAATTTTCAGATCCATGGGAATGCGAATGATGGGCGGTATGTGAATGTTTCATATTTTATGCTCTTATCTTACCAAAAATTAAAAACATGTAGCTGTGCTGCGTCTCGCAGCAGGTGTTAAGATGAGCAAGAGGCAGCATACTCTTTGCTGACATCCTGCTGTAAGAAACAGCAGCTACATTTACTTACTAAAAAAGAATTCGATCAGGAAATAAAGTTTTCCAAAAGTGATGATTGCCAAGCCAATATTCCAAATGATCGCAGGGATATAGCGATTGTCTGCATGATAAGCGGATAGAGAAGCCCCGCCGGCTATTACGCCTAAGGCCGCCAGGATAATTCCCCAATTTACATTTAAGTAAGCCCCTAAAAGGCATAATAGAAGGGAAACAGTTCCTCCGATAGCCGCTCCTACACTTTGAGTCAGAGGGTGGTCGTAAGCTTCTAATGATAGGCCCAATTCTTCTTCAGCCATTACCTTTAGGAGCCTGTTTCCATCGGCCATCAGTACATCCAAAACATCTTCTAATAGTTTTCCTTCAAAACCCTTTGCATTGTAAAGAACCCTAAGTTCATCTCTTTCTTGCTGGCGATTGTGTTCAATTTCCCATTTTTCCTGAGCTAAGATGCGGTGCAGCCTTTCGAGTCGCGACCAGCCCAACCAGGCACTGCGTCCGGCTTTCCATAGGATAAAGCTAATGCCAATGATTGTGAGCAAGATTAACCGATGGCTAATACTAGTTTCTGTAGTGGCTAAAGCCCCCCAAGCAAGAGTTAGTGCTATAGCGGTATCGCGGGCAGCATCGGCAGCTGCAGAGATCCTTCCGGGAGTTTCAGTGCCATGGATTTCTGCAGCAGAAAGTAAGCCTTCAGCCTGAGCT
>JACCVN010000264.1 GCA_013698165.1 Parachlamydiaceae bacterium
TCCTTTTTATAGTTACCAATAAAACGATGGTTTTACTTCATGGTCTTGTAAAAAAGACAGAAAAGCTTCCGACGCAAGATTTAAAAATAGCAACAGAGAGGGCTAAAAATTATGAGCAGCACGAAAAAAAATAAAAATATTCATGCAGGTTCTAATTTCGATGACTTTCTAAAAGAGGAAGGTGTTTTTGAACATTGCCAAGAAGTTGGGGCTAAATACGCCTTTGTAATGGAGCTTCAGGATGAAATGGAAAAACAAAAGCTGACAAAAGAGGAATTTGCTAAACGCATTGGAACCAGCAGATCAGCGTTAGATCGCTTACTAGACCCAAGTAAACCCTCAAATATTCGATCTCTTCTTAATGCAGCTGCGGCAGTTGGTAGACATTTGAGAATAAGCATGGTTTGACGGTTTGCTTAAAAAAAAAGCAACTATTCACGTCATTGATTTGTATTCAGATCATTTATGAACATATCCGGACCATAATAATCGTTTAAAACAAAGTCTTTATCTACAAAGGCTTGGAAAATTGGCTTGGTCCAGTGATTCATTGCATACTCCGGAGACGGTGATTTCAAGTGGGAAACCGCAAAAAATGTTGGTTTGTCATCAAACAGGATTTTTTTCTTAACGAGAGTATGATAATTTCTTTTAATTTTCCTGATCGATAACCTTCAAAAACCCCTTCGCCAACTTTGTAAGATCCTTCTTTAGTTAACTCATGTACTGTCAATATAGGTGCGCAATAATATTCCTTTTTGTCAATACTGTTACGCCCAGGCAAGAAATATAAATAGCTACTCTCATTACCACTTTGTCGTTCGGATTCTAAATCACTTAAACTATTCTCACCAACCAATAGATGTTGGGAATTATCCCAAGAAGCATAAAAAGGGAGATCGATGGAAAAGCAATGACTTGTAAATCCTAGAGCTCTTGAATATCGATTTTCTGAAAAAGTCCCAATTAATTTTGGATTGTTTGAATATAAATCGACGAAGTTGTGCGCTGCCTCGCCTGTGTTTAAATCACTTACAAAACCTACTCCTAATCTTGGTTCAACGTATCCACAAGTTAGTTCTTTTTTCAACTTTACATTTCGTTACTAAAATATAAAATAGATAGAAGATAGATCGATTGTAACGTCAGGCTTATATTTTGCACAAGTGTTTCCATTCAATGCGTTTATTTTTGTGGAACGAGTCAGGCGTGACAGATTGACAGTTTAATTGTCTCAGCAACTAAGAAAAGTTTGGCTTGAAGTTTGTCGAATTCATTTTTAGCATTCTGACTTGAGTATCCGCGCCTCTAATCGAGAGGCGGCTTGACTCATACTGCTATCTGCGCGTCTGAAGAAAGGATCTAATTCTGGGCACTTTTTCGAAAAATATTCTTTTCATGAACGACCGAGTGTGGTATCTAACCTATAGAACCCTTTTTTGAAAAGCGTTGCCAACTATAGGAGTTAACGATGTCACACACTTGGATCATTGTCGCAAATAGCGCTTTTGCCAGAATTTTTGAATCTACAAAAAAAAACGATCTCCATGAGATTCTGCACTTATCACACCCTGAAAGCCGTTTAAAAGTCAGCGAATTAGTCACAGAAAGACAAGGCCGAGGCCATGAAAGCGTTGGAACTCGACGCAGCGCTATGACTCCTACCACTTCCCCTAAAGAAGTTGAGTTTGCTGCTTTCGCCAAAGACCTTTTGCAACACTTGGAAGCTTCTTTCCATGATGGTAAATTCACAAAACTTTATATTGCCGCAGGACCTCACTTTTTAGGGCTTCTCCGCGAAAAAATCTCGACCAGTTTGTCACACATATTGGCAGGGGCTATTGACAAAGATCTGACGCATTTAGAAATTAAAGAGATAAGAGGGTATCTTCCTGATATCCTCTAAACTTTGGGAAGGACAAAAGGCCGCACTAGGACTTTAACGACATTAGCAACAGGGGATAAAGTACAATAAGGACAAATGCCATAAAGTGATACTGATTAGCATGATTTTTTACTGTTCCGCGTCCCTTATCGTTAATTTTGTTAAAGTCCACGGCAAGTTCAATTTCGATCGTCCTTTGTCGTACTTGTCCTCCATCCTCAACAATCTAGTTTTTAATAGCATTTAAAGCTTGTTTGTAGTATTTTTATGTTTCGTCTTTTACATAAAAATTAACAGGTAACTTAATGAACTCAATTAATCTAATCCCCTCGAATCAATATAATCAATTAAAAAATTTAGAACAAACAAATCTCAAGGCGTGGATCACCGCCGATCTTGAGCTAGTCCCCTCTTCTCTAATTGGAAGAGTTTTTTGGAATGTCGCTTGTCACTTTGAGTGGATGCAAAAACTATTCTATGGGCTTAATTTAAGAGAATCACAAATTTCATTGAACAAAATAAAAGCTAGTATTCAAGGAAATTGTCCCCAAAGTCCAGTCGTTCAAAGACTATTTAACAATGCATGCACACGCTTTAATGTTATAGCGCCAAAAAAATACCATGTGCAAGGTTTTCAAAGTCCTCTGCAAGCCCAGACTGCAAAAACCAATGCAGGCAAACCAGTTGTTAATACAGTTAATACTGTGAATAATACAGCCGGAAAAGTGAGTGTTCTTACCTACAATATCCTTTTCCCACAGATCAATGGCAAGCATGAGAGTGGGTTTAGCACTGAAGTTGGATACAGTCAAAATGGCAATAATGTGTTTGAAAACAGTGCTCAAAGAGTCCCTGTTATCATACAAAACATTAAAAATGCCAATATGGATGTGAATTGCTTGCAGGAGGTCACAAAAGATATCTTTGCTAAAATTCAGGCTAATTTGCCTGGTTATGAGGGGATCTATGCACCGCATAAGTCTAATTCTCCTGCACCTAATGCTCATGGCGTGGCAATTTTCTATAAAAAACACCGATTTGTACATTTGGCAAATACTCCAACGATTTTCCAACAGCAAAAGAAAGATGAAAACGGAAAATTAGAATTTTATCCTTTAGATCCGAATAATCCTAACAAGCCTGCCAGCCCAGTAATGCTTAGACGCGCACATCTTATGACCGATCTAAAAGATAAACTTACAGGTAAAATTACACGTTTTGTGTCATGTCATCTGGATGATCCGCGCAATGCGATTGGCTTAGAAAAGCAAGCCCACGTGAAACGAGTTGTTAATTCTGCAATTGATGGTAAAAATCTTGCTTATAAAGTGGACAATGTCGTGATTGCTGGTGATTTTAATCAGGACCAATGGGGTGATGCTTCACGAAAAAATAAGATTAAAACAGCAACTCCCAATATGCGCCATGCCACAGCAATGCAACCATTCTTCACAAACAACTTTGTGAGCGATAGCAATTTAGATAGCACAGAATATTGTAGGCAGAATCCTAAAAACTTCAATAGCGCAATCGTTTCAAAAGATCGCAAAATTGATCATATTTTTGTGAAATCGATGAATTCCACAGCAAAGCCAACCTACCTTCCCCTCAATAATTTCAATTTAACCGGAAGTGATCATAGAGCTATTGCAGCTAGTTTCTAATTGTAGCCTGCTGGGTCTCGCAGCAGGTGCTAAGAACAAGGAAGTGTATGTACGCTTTCCTGACTCCTGCTGCGAGACGCAGCAGGCTACATTTTAACCGCAATCGCATCTATGGGAGTTATACAAAGATCGTTTGGATGACTACTTCCTTAACTCTTCTGCAACAATGATACACTCTTCGGCATGTTCCAAACGTATTTTGGCGATTTCAGCATGACTTCGAGATGGCAGCATACTTTGTTTAATATGTTCGTATACGTTAGAAACTCCAGCAAGATATCTTGCATTTTCAACGCAATCAATGCCGCAGTAAGCTCCAGAATAAGCTGTCTTTTTATTTCTTATGGCATTTGAATTTCTGTAGGCCTTTTTTGCTGCATTAAGGATCATATTTTCTTCGGAATGATAACTTTTCAAGCCATCCCCATGAGGATTAACCATAGTGATATTAGCTTTATTTCTTTCTTGTGGATCAGGTTCGATGACTAAAAGAACCGCATGAGGCGTCTTACCATACGAATTTAAGTAGAATGGAATAATGATTTTTGCAGGTCTTTGAGATGGATGAAAATCGTTCTCCCTGCGTAAAAAGTTTGTTAATGCCTCAACATTGGGTTTGCAATTGGGTTCATCATTCTCATAAAGGCTAAAATGTGAAGCATAGGCAATTTTCCCTGACAATTCCACCCCATCAGCGGTTTTACCTTCTGTATCGATATAGACGCCTCCCTTTTGTAAAAAAAATAGCATCAAAAGTATGTCTTGTCCTAACATAGAATATCCCGCTCTGGAGTTATTTTTATTTTGGACCATATCATCTAAGACAGCAAGAGATACAGGTTTTGATAGCTGATCAACTTGTTCTGGATGCATTTTTTGAGGGGTATTTGTAGATAAGGGATTAATTAAATATGTATTGCTGATTTTGCTATCAATGATTTTCCAATTTCCAAGTTCAAAAGCCCATTTTCTGATTGTCTGGTATGTTCCGTAAGTGACAAATGCCGCAATCGGCAAAATAAGGAGTGATGCAAAACATACCGCGGCAATGCCAAAAATTCTCTTGGATATCTCCCAATATTGTTTATTTAGTGATCGACAGTTATAGTTAATACCCTGAAATTCTAACTGCTTGGGGGCAGAATTGTTTTTTAATGCAATATTGCAATTCATGATTTAGACCTTCAAATTATTATATAAATAAAAAAATTAATAACGTATACGCGCTATTAAATATGAATAATATTATAACACAGGTGAAGTTATAACGCAATTTAAACCAGATGTCTCATTAAAAAGTTTGCTTACCCCTAAATTTGTTGACTTAATAAATTTCAAAGCACAATGAAACTTTAATAAATGTTTATAATATGGCGTTGAAAGCCACGTATACGGCAGCAGCATGTAGCCATACGCGCAGCCTATTGTCGTCAAAATAAAGTTTTAATATTCTGCTATATCGACTTATACGCACTGATATGAATTTGCCTTTCATATGGCTTCATAATAATATACAATTCATTACGTAGTGACAAAGAAAAGATCAGATTTCTTGAAGTCCCCTTTATGGAATCTTAATAAAACCTACACCGACGCAAAAATTAATTAGGCTATTTTGGTATAAAGACTGAATTTTTTTAGATTTTCAACTCTTTCGCCTCATTTTAATCAATGGTACAGAATCATACATATATAGGATATAAA
>JACCVN010000287.1 GCA_013698165.1 Parachlamydiaceae bacterium
AAGGGATCAAAGTGCAACTATTTCAAGAAGGTTTTCGACGCCCAAAGCCTTTTGGCCCTGAAACAGAAAAATTATTTGAAACTTTAAGGGCTTGCGGCAATCAGCTTTCGATGAATCTTGCCTGGAGACCAAGCGGCGGTGTGTGCGATGGCAATATTTTAGCTCTTGCAGGGGTGCCTTGTATCGATACATTAGGTGCCGTGGGGGGCAATATTCACACTCATGATGAGTACGTCGAGCTTGACAGTCTACCAAAAAGAGCGGCTCTAGCAGCCCTAATGCTTATGCACTTTGCGGAAAAAACATAGAGACGTATAATGTACATATACACAGGGTGTATACATATGCCGGGAGAAGAAAATGATCAGAAATCAAGTCTATCTAACTCAAGTTCAACAAAATATGATGGAGTTAGGGAAGGTAGAGAAGGAAATCTTTTAAAGCAATTCTTAGATTGAGCTAAGGGCAGTATATAAACGCAACTTTGGCAAAAGTTATCATATCGGTTTAGCAGATGCTTTAATTGCCGCAACTGTCGATTCCCATTCTGCACAATTGGCAACCTTAAACAAAAAGCATTATCCAATGTTAAAATTTGTTTCAACCCCATATAAAAAGTAACTCTTGTTCTTACGGATTATAATTTTTAGTTCAATTTTCCTGTAATACAAAAGCCCTGAGATAGGGCTATGTTGATGAAAAATTCACTAACTGTTGAAATCCCACTGTTAAGTAATATAAATTATTTAAACGTTTTATGTCCTCATAAGTATTTCATTTAATGCACGAAAGGTGATACAATTTTAAATGCACAATAGGTGCATAATTTTAATAAACAAACAATTCTATTCTGTTTATTTTTCAAAAGTTGAATTAATTTTTTTAAGGTTGTTATGCCTAGCATTGATAATATAAGTCCTTCTACCCAATCTTCTTATGAATCGTTCTCTTCCACTTTAGGGGGAATCCTACATAATCCACTGACTAAGAAAGTTTCCCGTTGTGTTCGTGGCCTTGTCAAAACGGGATTGTGGGCAGTCACACCGACTTATGTTCCTGAGGTGACCTTTTCAGTTGATGGATCGGTCGGGATCGTGAGAGAAGCTTTAAAGATTTCTTACTTAGCCATTGAAGGTGGTGGATTTAAAGGGTTTTGCTATCCTCCGTTTATTAAGACACTGAACGATAAAGCTCCGTTCTTAAAAAACTTAAAAGAGGTCGCAGGGACTTCTGCAGGCGCAATGATGTCTTTTATGATAGCTTCAGGTACGCCTCTAGATGAAATTGATAAACATCTTGCGAATGCTAACATATCAAAAGAGCTCGGGGGTGAACCACTCATTGATCTTGACCTTGGTAAAGCCGGGTTTTTTTCCGGAAATAACATGATCAAATCAATGGTTGAATTGTCTATAAAAGCCGCAAATAAATATTATCAATCGATAAAAGATGATAAGTCAAAGTTAGCGTTAATTAGTGATCAACGTGGTTACAATGAATTTTTGAAAAGAGCAAAAGTAGGTTTTAACACAGGTCTTACTTTTGGAGATTTAAAATTATTAAACATTTTAAAGCCTAAGCAATTTAAGCTTCTAAATGTGGTTGCATTTGATCAGACCAATCGAAAGGGGCTCTATTTCAACGCAGAAGACTATCCGGATGTGTTCTGTCATGTGGCTGTGCGTGCATCGATGGCGATTCCAATAATGTTTAGACCGGTCCTATTTGAAGGTAAGTGGCTTACTGACGGCGGAGATGAAACAAATATCCCCTTGAGAGTTTTCTCTGGCCGAGTAGATTATGATCCTGAAGAAACGATGGCATTGGTTTTTGAGCGCAATGGTTCAGGCAGAAGGATCCTTTACGATCCACCTCAAAATGGCTTTTTAAGTGGGATAAAAATATGGATGTCAATATGCAATAGACTTTTCCACAATACGATAAACGGTGCCTATTTCAAATTGATGTATCAATCTTTTGCCGCTAAATTGGATGAATGGAAAAAAGGTAAAAAAGATCTTAAAGACAATAAAACAAATACCCCTCCCTCAGCACCACAGACAACGAAATTTCGTACAGGAAAACCTTCAATTATACGATGGATATATGGTGGTGAACGGTATCTTTCTAATAGGAATCAAGATGCTAATGCTCTTTATGCGTTAGGACCAAATGTACTGGTTGTTCCCCATGGTGAAGGTAAAAATATCCTTGGAACAGCTGATGTTAATGCAAGTCCTGCAAAAATTAAAGCTGCTCAGCAAACAGCCGTTAAAGCAGCTGAGGAATATGCAAAATGGCGAGAAGGAATTGCCTCTTATAAAGCCTATGAAAACACTGAAAAAGCAATTAGTTCATTGACAGCCGAAGAAAAAAAGGTTTTAACTGCTTCAGTAAAAAGACAGCTCTCGGCATTTTTTATAAGGTATGATAACGGCGAAACTAATTGTTCTGAGGATTTTTTTTCGAAACACCATAACACTTTAAATGCTGTTGTTGATGAGTCTTATCCTAATATGCACAACGTTTTTGCTGTATTAAAATTCTTGCAAACTGTGAATTAGTGATGTAGGCTTTTTAATAAGAATTCCACATCAGATAATCGATTCAACATTTAAGATCTAAAATCATCATGAAAATCGTACGTCATCATTTTGAATCTCTCAATTCAACAAATGTCTGGGCAAATGAGCATGCTAATACCTTTGAGACGAATATTTTGACTTTAGTCACAGCTGGACAACAGACTGGTGGCAAAGGGCGTCTTGGTAGGAGCTGGGTTTCGCCTGAAGGCAAAAATATCTACGCAACTTTTTGTTTCTTTATGGATACCCAGCGCAAGGATATTGGGAATCTTCCTCAGGTCATGGCCATTTCAGCAGCTGAAGTCTTGCATCAAAACGACTTTTCAATAAAGCTTAAATGGCCTAACGATCTCCTTTTACAGAGTAAAAAGGTCGGTGGAATATTGACAGAAACAAAAAGTATTGAGGATTCACTTTTTATTGCGATAGGTGTAGGCATCAATATTAATATGCTTCCGGATGATGTGAAAGCAATAGATAGGCCTGCGACATCATTATATATAGAATCAGGAAAGACGTTTATTGTTGAAGAGGTTATCCAAGAGCTGTCCAAAAATTTTGTAAACAAACTGCAGCAATTTTTAAAGGAAGGTTTTACCCCCTTTATAAGCAGCTACAAAGAGCGTTTAGCCCACTCGCCACATTCCGAAATGTCTTTCCGGGATTCTCAAAGCATCTGGCATGGTCACTTTGCAGGAATTAATTCCGACGGCTCCCTGGCCATGCGTCTAGCAAACGGTACCCTAAAAACATTTGTGGAGGGAGAATTGCTGTAGGCTGCTGCCTCTGGCAGCAGCACTCATCAGCCCCAAAGGGGCGTTAAAACGTAGCTGGCATTCCGATGCAGGGTTTAAAGATAATTTATTCCCTCAGACTGTGGGGTTATGAGGGTTTATTTAGCATACCTGTAGCAGGTTAAAATTGACGCCTGCTGCGACGCAGCAGGCTTCAGACGCAGCGGCTACATCTTAACGAGTGATGTGATCGATTGGGTAGCCGGCGATATCGCGCCATTCTTTCAATCCTGCGGGATATTCAATGATGTTAGTGTATCCCAAGTCGATCAGCTTATGCGCGAGTCTATCGGATAACGGGCAGGTAAACGAATAGCAATAGAGAACTATCAAGTCATTTTTATAAGGAAAAAGAGCTTCCAGCACTTCAGCAGGGTCTTGATAGGAAGCAAGTATTGCGCCAGGGATAATATTCCCATCATTCCATAGGTTTCCTCGAGAGTCCACTAGTATAAAAGACGTTTGGGAATCGATTAAGGATTTAAGACCTTTAGCATCGATATGTCCAAAAGATGTTAACTTTACAGCTTCTTCAGATTGTTTGAATCTTTCTCCTTCTAAGGCATCAATTGAGATCGAAGCGATGCATAGAGTAGCAAATAATATTGAAAAGATAAATTTTTTCATGAAAAACTCCTTAAAGTTTGGTTTATTGCAAATCTGTTTTCTGATGAGTATACTTTTAAGTCTTGATAGAGCACAGAAATAAATCTAATGATAAACGCTAGAGCAATTAATAAATTTGGGATAGGGCCAGTGGCTCCTACAGTAAAAAGTCCTAATGCAAAGAGAATAATTAGATTAGCTGAAATTCCTATCCCCTCTAGTACTATTTTTTTTTGGAGATGAAACTGAATGATGTCAATGCTCTTCTCTATTTGCACATGTTGTTGGTTTGTAAAAGGTACACCTGTTTGACGATTGACAATTGCTAAGAGCTTTTCCAGCTCATCTGTAACAGCTTTGGGTGCAAATCTGAGAATAGCAGCCTTCTTTTTTTCACTAATTTCATACTTTTGCTCCTTCCCCATAGATAAAGCTGCTGAACCTTCATCAGTTGAAAGATTTTCAATTAAAAACTCTTTCAAGGCAGCCTTTATTCCATATGTGGACTTAGACAGCAATTTGTCGCAGACAAGTTTATGCAACCTATAAGCATTGGTGATTTGTACAGAACGGCTAACCGTTCCCATACTAGCAAGAGCGATAGGTAGAGGTAAACTTAACACTGACAAAATTTGTATCGGCTCAAATTCCGCTAAGGCAAATGTCGCATTGACAAAAGTTGAGATAGAATCAAACAGATCTGTAGAAATGATTGAGAAGGATAGGGTTCCTAAAGCAACTCCATTGAGATCATCTAATTGAAAACTTTTATAAATTTTTTGAACTGCCGATGTCATATCGAAAAGGCTGAAAGGGACACTGACAATGGCAAATAATCGCAGATGATTACTAATATTTTTTACTTTAGCTGTGAAGTTTTCCCCAGTCACAGCAAGAATTTCTGGAACTTTTGTGGCCGCAGTAAGCAGATTTCTAACAGTGATTGAAATTTTGCCGAGATATCTCCAAGCATGTTCGCATTGATCATAGGAAAGAATACGGAATCGATTTTGAAAAGGAATCTGCTTGGTTGCCCTTTCAAACGGCCTATAGGCAGAATTTGGTGTGAAATATGTTGATATTGTACTCATTATTTACCTTCAATTTTTTTATCATTAACTCTAATATAAAAAGGACTCTCTCACTACGTCTGTAGTATTATTACGCAAATTTTTTTCGCTGCTTGTCATCCAAATGTACGCTAAGCCCATGCCAAGCATGCCATTAATAGAAGAAATCCAAGGCTTAACCCAAAAAGATTAAAGCTTAGAATATTTTTATCTTCGACACACGGAATGCCAAGTACGGCATGTATCCTAGCCACTGTGGGGTTTGCAGGAGTTGTAAAGTAGCATAGCGATTGATGGGTCTTAGTGTGCTTTGCCACCTTGACAAGGGCAGAAGCTATCGATTCAGGTTGTAGACCATATTTCACAGCATTTTGGTCGCAGGCTAATTCTTGCTCCTGTTCAATTTTCTTTATCCATGAGGCAGTAGGAATCCACCAGCATAGGGTGGCCATGAGCTGATAAAGCAGTCGTGCCAGTGGATCCTGATAATTAATGTGTTCCAGTTCATGGGCGATGACTGCTTCAAATTCTTGTTGGGAGAGGATTGAAGAGGCTTTAGTAGGGATGATGATCACTTTGCCATAAGCTGCCAGGGGGATTTGGATTTCATCACTGAAATAAATACTGGCCTGGCTAGTTTGTAGCTTCTTTAAAAGGTGGGAATTAAGAATTTGAAAATCACATGGGAGGCTATTTTTTACGATAGATTTTATAGAATGACTTAAAAAATACGCCTGGACCAGTTTTCTTGCAGCAAATAATATTGACACGAAAATAAAAGACATAAAAATTATTGCGTAAAAGCCGTGTTGATACTCCCCGCCAAGGTAACGGATTAGTGAGAGATCATTTTCGATTAAATGTTCTTTCAAATTAGGAAAGAGGAATTCTAAAATAAGCTTTTGAACACAGCTTGTGCAGCTTAGCGGATTGATCCAATTTGACAAGCTATAGCGATTAAATAGTATATCTACCATTAAACTAAGGAATGGCAGTAGTCTTAATGTCGAACGAATGCGATGCTGTTTAATCACAAAAATTTTTTGAAAAATCTCTACTGCAAAGGCCATTGTGAAAAAGGCAAGTAGAGAGCTGCTTAAAACTGAGATTAGAAATAGTGGATTAGAAATCATTTTTTAGCTCTGGCGTTTTGTAGTTTTTCTTCCATATAGGCGAGATCTTCTTCGGAAAGGTCGTCCGCAGATTCAATAAGTTGACTGATTAGAACGCTGGTTTTTACTCCAAAGAATTTTTGCTTAAGCATTGTTAAAAAGGAGAATGTTGAGGTATTAGAGTCTGCAGTAATCCAATATTCGTATTGGAGACCCTTTTTTTCGCGTTGGAGCAGCTTTTTTTCAGCAAGCCTGGACATTACAGTCATGATAGTATTGTAATTATCCTGGTTGCCTAAAATTTGTTGCACTTCTTTGACCGTTTTTCGATTGCCGGATTTTAGAATGCAGAGAATTTGAGATTCTAATTCACCGAAAGCTCTTTTTGTCATAATTTCTCCTATAAGTAAGGGGAAATTATACTACAGCTGTAGTTTAATGGCAAGAAGAATGACGGTTATGGAAATTGTAGGCGGCTTCGCACGTGGGGGATACTAGAGTGCAAAAGAAAAGCTATGAAGGCGAAAATGCGGTTTAAAGATGAAGTGTAGGCCTGCTAGAGGCTCATTCCACCTGCTACGAGAGCAAGCCGACAATTAATCATTTACGGTTTTAGGCCTGGGAATATCGTAGAGGGCTGCCAAAGCGACTGGTTCTTTGGTGTGCCATTCAGAAGGGTCAATTTTGCCGGGATAATCTTTTATCCAACCCCAACCACGTCCGTAGAAGTCACTCTCAACGACAAATAATCGTTGGCCGGCGGGAAC
>JACCVN010000301.1 GCA_013698165.1 Parachlamydiaceae bacterium
TGTCGCTGTTCGAATAATCATGAGGTTTCTAACTGTAGGGACAATACCGAAAAGAGGGCCCATGAGGTTCACCCAATCGGAAATTTTTAAGAAGTATGCAGCGCAAAAAAATGCCCCTGCAAGGCTCATCCACCAAAATGCAGGACCCAGAAAACTTTCACCTTTTCTTTCTGCTTCCCACCATTGCACCCAAAAGCGGCTATTAAAAAGCAATAGACCGCAAACTCCCACTCCATGCCAAAGGAAACTTGTTTTCCCTTGCCCGTAAGTAGACAGAAAATTACTTGGCGTGCGCAGCCAGCTGTTTCCGGAATCTATTGAATAGTGCATCTGAAGAGCAAAAGCTAATGTGATCATAATAAGGGAGGCTGCAAGCAAATAAACAACAGATGACAGCTTCCAACGCCCTTCAGGAGGGCTCATCAAATCGATATTGCGCCAAGAGATAACCGCATTACAGACTTGCACAAAACAGATGTGAAATTGCAGCTGTATAAAAGCATGAATGAGCAATGATACATTTCCAAAAAGTGAAATTTTCCAAAATAGAGGGCTGACAACACTTTTTTTTACTTTTTCACTGCTAATCCATTGGATGATAAATCGGCTCGAAAAGGCTATTGCAGAAAGCAGGCCTAAAGGATAAAGAAGTTGGCGCCAAATTTCTGTCATGGACTCTCTTTGTCTATTTGATAGTGAAGATGCCTTTGATGCATCCAGCGCACTGCGAACATGTCTGAAATAGTATTAAACGAGCGGTTGAAGAAGTTATATTTGGTTTGTCCTTTGACTCTTTCTCGATGACTGACAGGGATTTCTTTAATGCGGAAGCCTTCAATAAGAAAAAGTGCCGGGAGAAAACGATGCATGCCGTTAAACATTTTAATTTTCTGCGCTGCAGAAGTCCGGTACACTTTCAAAGAACAGCCGGTATCCTGAACATTATCACAGCAAACGCGGCTGCGAACAAAGTTTGCAATTCTGGAGGTGATTTTTTTAATCCATGGATCTTGTCTGTTAATTCTTGCTCCGCAAACAAGATCAACATCGGTTGCTGCTGCCAAAAGTTTTGGAATATCGGCAGGGTCATTTTGACGGTCTCCGTCCATAGTGATGATCAGATCGCCGCGCGCACACTTAAAGCCCGCGTCAAAAGCGCTGGACTGACCATAGTTTTTATCGAAGACAATAATGCGCAATTCCGGGTGTAGAGGCGAGAGTTTTTTCAAAATTTCAAGTGTATTATCACTTGAACCATCATCAATACAGATTAACTCCCAAGGCTCTCCTAGTCCCAACATTATCGGCTTAAGCTCATCAATCAATTCCTGAATGTTGTCTTCCTCATTTTTAAGGGGGACGACCACAGAATAGCGGACCTGTTTTTCCATTAGAATGCTGGGGTTCGGAGTTGCTTAACTATTGAGAGCATATCCTAGCAAAGAAGTAAAAGTCAACGTCCTAAGTCCATCATTTATGCAGGGAAAATAACATAGCTTCAAACATTGTGCTGATTTATGCTTGACATTTTCCATGTCTGGACATAAAAATAGATCGGAAATAGCCACAAATTGTTGATTTGCCCAACAATATGTTGTGGTTGCTCTGTCTTTTAGAAGAAAAAGTTCTTGTTTGTTTATCGGCTCAAAAAAATCGGTAAAAGGAACTGTTTTTGAATCCATAAGTCAACAAGACCAAGAAAAAAGGAGTTCCTTCATGGCGAATGTAGAGCCTATACTAGTAGAAAATAAAGATCGTTTTGTACTGTTTCCTATTAGACATCAAGAAATTTGGGAAATGTACAAAAAGGCAGAAGCAAGTTTTTGGACTGCTGAAGAGATTGATCTTTCTCAAGATCTCACTGATTGGGATCAAAAACTGAATGATGATGAACGTCATTTTATTAAGCACGTTTTAGCTTTCTTTGCCGCGAGCGATGGAATCGTTAATGAGAATTTGGCCATCAATTTCATGAGCGAAGTGCAATATCCTGAAGCTCGCTGTTTTTATGGCTTTCAGATCATGATTGAAAATATCCATTCGGAAGCATATTCACTATTGATCGATACTTACATCAAAAGTCCAACCGAAAAAGATTTCCTTTTCCATGCCATTGACACTGTGCCTTGCGTAACTAAAAAAGCTGATTGGGCATTGCGTTGGATTTCAAAGGGAAGCTTTGCAGAACGTCTTATTGCCTTTGCCGCGGTTGAAGGGATCTTTTTTTCCGGTAGTTTCTGTTCGATTTTCTGGCTGAAAAAACGTGGTTTAATGCCTGGACTATGCTTTGCAAATGAGCTGATTTCACGCGATGAAGGCTTGCATTGTGATTTCGCTTGCTTGCTCTACATTGAATTAACACACAAGTTGCCTCCAGAAACTGTTCAGGGGATTATCGCTAATGCTGTCGATATTGAAAGGGAATTTGTTAAAGATTCATTGCCTGTACGTCTGATTGGTATGAATGCGGATTTAATGTGTCAATATATTGAATTTGTTGCCGACCGTCTGCTAATTGCTCTTGGAGTGCCAAAAATCTATAATGTTACAAATCCGTTTGACTTTATGGACCTTATCTCAATGCCGGGTAAAACGAACTTTTTTGAACGAAGAGTCGCTGAATATCAAAAATCCGGTGTGATGGCCTCTAGAGAACAAAGTGTGTTTACGACAACGGAAGATTTTTAATCTGACGAAATCGAAAATGATAGATTTCTCGGGCTCGGGCACGGGCACGAGTTTTGTTTTTGCTTTTAACGTTCGCGATTTTGGTTTTATAATTCAGGAGGATTAATATGTATGTGATTAAGCGGGATGGACGCCGCCAAGAAGTTAAATTTGATAAGGTAACGGCACGCATCCAGAAACTATGTTATGGGCTTGATTTGACGCATGTTGATCCTATCGCAGTAGCATTGAAAGTTATTGAAGGTATCTACGATGGTGTGACAACTGTTGAATTAGACAACCTGGCCGCTGAAGTCGCGGCAATGCTTACGACACGCCATCCTGATTACACATTGCTTGCCTCCAGAATTGCGATTTCAAATTTGCAGAAGAATACCCATAAATCCTTTGCCAAAACTGTTGATGAGCTTTATCATTATGTCGATGTTAAGACAAGTCGAAAATCTCCGCTGATTTCTCAAGAGATCCATGAGATTGTTCAACAGAACGCAGAGATCCTCGATGCTTCAATCATTTATGACCGGGATTTTGGCTATGATTATTTTGGCTTTAAGACCTTGGAGCGCTCCTATCTTTTAAGAATGAATGGCCGGGTTGTTGAACGTCCCCAGCATATGATGATGCGCGTAGCCCTGGGAATCCACAAAACGGATATCAAGGCAGCCATTGAAACTTATAACCTCATGAGCGAACGCTGGTTTACACATGCGACACCGACACTTTTTAATGCGGGAACGCCCAATCCACAAATGTCCTCCTGTTTTCTCTTGGAGATGGAAGATGATTCCATTGACGGTATTTTTGATACATTGAAGTCGTGCGCAAAAATTTCGCAATCTGCCGGCGGCATTGGCCTCAGCGTTCATAAAGTGCGTGCGACAGGATCCTATATCCGCGGCACAGGGGGAAGTTCGAATGGAATTATTCCGATGCTACGAGTCTACAATGATACTGCTCGTTATATTGACCAAGGTGGGGGAAAGCGCAAAGGCTCTTTCGCTATCTATCTTGAGCCATGGCATGCAGATATTTACTCATTTTTAGATCTTCGGAAAAATACGGGTAAAGAAGAGCAGCGCGCACGCGACCTTTTCACAGCTCTTTGGATTCCAGATCTGTTCATGCAACGTGTAGAAGACAATGGCGAATGGTCGCTATTCTGTCCAAATGAGGCTCCAGGGCTTGCCGACTGCTGGGGAGAAGAGTTTGAGACCCTTTACAAACGCTATGAAGAAGAAGGGCGTGCAAGAAAGGTCGTCAAAGCGCAAGAGCTCTGGTTTAGAATTTTAGATTCTCAAATTGAAACGGGCACTCCTTATATGCTCTATAAGGATGCTTGCAATCGCAAGTCAAATCAGCAGAATCTGGGAACCATAAAATCCAGTAACTTATGCGCAGAGATCCTTGAATACACTTCACCAGATGAAATTGCCGTTTGTAACTTAGCTTCAATTGCATTGCCGCGATTTGTCGTCAATGGTGAATTTGATCATCAGAAGCTTTTCGAAATTTCTAAAACGGTCACTCGCAATCTAAATCGGGTCATCGACAACAATAGCTATCCGGTACCGCAAGCTAAGAAATCCAATGTGATGCATCGTCCTATAGGCATTGGCGTACAAGGCTTGGCAGATGTTTTCATCTTAATGAAATTTCCTTTCGAATCCGATGAAGCGCGTCAAGTTAACAAAGAAATCTTTGAAACAATTTACTTTGGAGCGATGACCGCTTCAAAAGAACTGGCGCAGGAAGAAGGGGCATATGACTCTTATGAGGGATCTCCGGTCTCCAAAGGGATTTTCCAGTATGACATGTGGGGTGTAAGCCCTGGGCCACGCTGGGATTGGAAAGGTCTTAAAGCTGAAGTCGCGAAGCATGGAATTCGAAATTCGTTACTTCTTGCCTTGATGCCAACAGCATCGACCTCCCAGATTTTGGGCAACAACGAGTGCTTTGAGCCTTATACACAAAATCTTTATTCACGACGCGTGCTTTCAGGCGAATTTATTGTAGTCAACAAATACCTGATGCGCGATCTTGTCCGGCTGGGCCTTTGGGATGAAGAGATGAAGAATAAAATTTGCGCTGCCAACGGCTCGATTCAGCAAATTGAGGAAATTCCTAATTTCATTAAAGAGATCTATAAGACTGTTTGGGAGATTAAACAAAGATCTGTCATTGACATGTCTGCAGATCGCGGTGCCTTTATCTGCCAAACGCAATCGCTAAATTTGTTTGTTGAAAACCCCAACTTCTCAAAGTTAACATCGATGCATTTCTATGCGTGGAAACAAGGCTTGAAGACCGGTATGTACTATCTAAGGACCAAAGCCGCTTCTGAAGCAATTAAGTTTACTCTGGAAAAAGCTCCGCACAAGGCGTCTAAAGACGCTCCTGCAGCTCCTACAGAGTCTCCTTTAAGAGCAGAGCCTTTAGAGCCGCTCGCTTGTTCTCTTGAAAGCGGGTGCCTATCTTGCGGAAGCTAAAATTTGAGGCTGCTGCGTGTTGCAGCAGCCTCAAAAGCAGTGATGAGAGCTGAGCTGAAAAGGAATGCTGATTGATGAGTGAAGAACAATGCTGCCTTCCCTAAGCTCAGCATTCATCGTTCACCACCCATCACTGTTGGAAAAATCTACTCATCGTCTAATCGTATCAGCAGCTTATCTTCCACTGTACCGTCAGGATAATAGAGGCGTATGGGCACTTCTGCTTCTGTAAGATTATAAATTCCCGTCTCTATTACAGGGACGTTATCTATATCGGCAATTTGCCAGACAGCTCGTTGAGATTGCTGGTCCACAAACCCTTCCAGTTCATAAACTTGGTCGGATGTAGCAATGTAAAACGTGCCGGAAATGACGCCTTCTTTATTGACCACTAACTGTATAAACATGTTTGGGGATGCCACAGTGTCGCTGGTCTTTGATACGGCAAATACGCCGAGAGACATCCATTCAGTGCTTTGTGATTGATCACTTGCAGCTTCGATCGCTTGTGATTTCTGGTAGTAAGTCGAAGGGGAATAAATAACATCAGGTTCTAATGGACCCCAATAGTCTGTAGTATAGCCTAGATTGTAGTAGCCATAGTAATAAGGCTGACTTTTCCATCCCAACCAGGTTATAAGGCCTCCTATTGTCGGGAAGGCCCACCAGTTATTGTAACTAGCATAATAAGGTGGGTGGTAATGATGATGGTGCCAGAAGTTGCGATTAAACCATTTTCCTTTATTTTTATAGTGATGATGGTAATCGTATCTTACTTTCTTCCCTATATCGTGATACCTATGAGCATGATGTTTTCTATAATTGTCATTATCTCTGTCATTCCAATGCCTATCCCTGTCTTTATCCCTGTCTTTCCAGTCCTTATCTCTGTCTTTCCAGTGATTATCTCTATCTTTGTCTCTGTCGTTCCAAGGCTTGTCTTTACCCCGGTCCGGGATGTTAGGCAGTTTATTATCGCGGTCAGGGATGTAAGGTAGTTTGTTGCCGCGGTCCGGGATGTTAGGCAGTTTGTTGCCGCGGTCCGGGATGTTAGGCAGTTTGTTGCCGCGGTCCGGAATGTTAGGCAGTTTGTTGTCGCGGTCCGGGATGTTAGGTAG
>JACCVN010000318.1 GCA_013698165.1 Parachlamydiaceae bacterium
AACATAGAGAGCAAATGCATCTGCAACCAAAGGATTGATGGCGGAAGTAATATCATCTCTTGCATCCTCCCCAAGATTATTGGGAACGGCGAGTTTGTTAGATGTATTTGTCTCTTTCATATTGCAAACTCCTTGTTCTCATTTAGGCGATTCATTATTTAACGATGCCCCCACCTTAAGTAAATATTAATTTAAATGCAACATATGTAGGCTGCCGCGCCCCACAGCAGGAGTCAGGAATCTCTTTAAAAAGAGTGTCTGATTTATAATGATTTAGTATTTTTTGTAAGTTTATTTATTGTTTACTGAACGACCATTTTAGGCTATGACTCCTGCTGCGAGACGCAGCAGCCTACATAAAAGGATTGCAAAAAATAAAGAACTATGCTATATTAAGGTCAATAGTAACAGGAGACGACCATTGAAAAAGTAAGTTTATCAACAATTTGATTTTTAAATTAAAACTCAAGGATAAACTTATGTCTCGATTACTAATTCTTTGTACTCATCTGTGTAAAAATTTTGGCTCCCAGAAAGTTCTTGAAGGGCTTTCCCTGTCAATCAATGCTGGCGAACGGTTTGCGCTTATCGGCGAAAATGGCTGTGGAAAAACAACGCTTATTCGACTTCTTGCAGGCTTACTTTTGCCCGATGAAGGTCAGTTGCAGCGTTCTAAAAATTTGACCATTGCCTATTTACCGCAAGAACTCATCGATTTTAATCCTAACCAAACTGTCCGCCAGTTTTTATTGGATACTCCCCTTCAAAAAATCGAAAATACACTTTCTGCTCTTGCTGATCGTTTAGATGATCCAGAGGCATTAGCCCTGTGGGCAAATCTTCAGCATGAATTTGAACAAAAAGGGGGCTATACCCGAACTCCGATCGAAAAGGTTCTCTATCCATTGAAAATAGAAATCGCTCTCGATAAATTGATGGGCAGTCTTAGCGGAGGGGAAAGGATGCGTGTGGCACTAGCCAAAACCCTACTTGATAAATCCGATCTGCTTTTGTTAGATGAACCTACCAATCATTTGGATAATGATATGATCAAATGGCTGCAAACCAAGCTTTCCGAACTTAAAACTGCGGCCATCATTATCTCTCATGATCGCAAATTTTTGAATGGCTCTTGCAATAAGCTGCTAGAGCTCTCTAAGAAGGGGCTAAGTGCCTATGGAGGTAGTTACGATTATTATCTTAATGAACGTGAAAACCTGCTACAACGACAATTAAAGGATTATGAAAGGCAGAAAGAAGAAGAAAGCATTCTGAAAGATAAAATTCGCGAATTAACTTTTTCACGCGGCTCTCCGAAAGCCGCTAAAGATAGCAATAAACTCGCTTATAATCTTCGGGGAAATGGCCATCAAAAGTCTACCCAGAGAGCATTAGACAACCATAAATCAAAACTACAGGAAATTGAAAAATCGCCTCTTCAGCGCCCCTTGGAGAAAACCATAAGAGGATTATCTTTTTCCTCAAGCCCTCTTACTGATCACTGGGCTTTGGAATTTGATCATGTTAGTAAAGCCTTTGGCCCGAGAGCAGTTCTTGATAACTTTAATGGATCTCTTTTGGCAGGAGAGCGCATACTTATTCGCGGCACGAATGGATGTGGCAAAACGACTTTACTAGCAATCGCTGCAGGACATCTTATTTTAGATAGCGGTAAAATTCGCCGTCACAGTTCAGCAAAAATTGGATATTTAGATCAGGACGTCACTCTTCTTCCCATGGACCTAACAGTCACAGAATACTTTGGCAAAAATTTTAATCTGATGCCGGAAGATATTTGTAAAGAGCTACATATGGCAGGGTTAGGTGATTTTGACCTTATTGACAGACCGTTCAAATCGATGAGCGTCGGACAAAGAAAGCGTATGATGCTTTTAAATCTTGTGCTATCAAAACCTAACGTACTACTTTTAGATGAACCCACAAACCATTTGGATTTGAAAACTTTGGAGGCTTTAGAAAAAGCCCTGATGAATTTTGAAGGAGCTATTTTGGTTGTCTCTCATGACCAAACATTCATAGAAAAAGTTGCCACTCAGGTTTGGGAGCTAACGTAACTTAACAAATGAGATCCATATGTAAAACTAGATATTAAAATAAGCTCGGAACAAAAAATCGTCGTCCATACTTAATGAAATTAGATCATGGATTATCGATTTTATTAAGCTAGAGATTTAGGTTTTTACTCAGCCCCTGGACAATGCCTTAACATGCGCGACAGCACATTCTGCCAGGGCGTTGAGGTTATAGCCGCCTTCAAGCAGAGATATGAGTCTGCCTTCACAATGCTGAAGGGCAATGCCCTGCAAAATTTCGGTCAATTCTCTAAAATCATCTGTAGTTAAGTCTAAGTTTCCAAGAGGATCATCGACGTGTGCGTCAAATCCGGCTGAAATAAAAACTAATTCCGGATGAAATTTATGCATCGCAGGAATAAGCTGCTTCTGAAAAGCTTTTAGCACATTCAGGCGTGATCCCGTGCCTCCTGCTATGGGGCAGTTGAGGATATTTCCATAACCTCTTTCATCAGCAAAGCCTGTTCCAGGGTATATTCCTGATTGATGAGTGCTAAAGTAAAAGACGCGGGAATCACTAAAAAAGATTTCTTGAGTTCCATTCCCATGATGGAGATCCCAATCGGCAATCAATATGCGTTTGAGACCATATTTTTTCATAGCATAGCGTGCAGCAATAGCAACATTGTTAAAAATGCAAAAGCCCATTCCTTGATTAGTAGTAGCATGATGCCCCGGAGGCCTAATCGGACAGAAAGCCGTTTTAAAAAACCCCTCCATGACGATTTCAACAGCTTTGAGGGCCGCTCCACAAGCAAACAGAGCGACATCTAAGGAGTCCGGGCAAATTTGAACATCGCCTGTGCTAAGTGTATATTCCCCATTTATTGCCTGGCTACGTTTTGCTATAGCTACGTTGTTTTGGACAATCTCGACATAACTTTTATCATGACAAAGAAGAACTTCATCTAAAGAAGCTAACAAAGGGGTGAACATATTTTCTTTGGTCAATAGCCCCTGTTTAGATAACGCATTGACAATCACCTCACACCTTTGCGGACATTCAGGATGGCCAATTCCCGTCAGATGATGGGCAAAAAATGGGTGATAGATAATGGGTACGAGTTCCACGGCATAATCCTTCATTACAATAGGCAGACATCCTAAAGTTTTACATGCATTCTCAGCATTAATGACTGAACATTGATCGGGCTTACCCAATACCTTATCACTAATGTGCCGGTTAAATAAACTTTTTGCGTTGGTGGGCGTTGCCCAAATTTAACAGGCAACGATATTTTGCGACAGTACGCCTTGCACAAGGTATACCCCGCTCCTTGAGCTGGGCAGAGATAGCGTCATCAGATAATGGCTTTTGTTTATTTTCGCCGTTGACAATCTCTAGTAAAACCTCTTTCACTGTTTTTGAAGAGATGTCATCCCCATCTTCAGTCACATAAGCATTCGTAAAAAAGAAACGCAGAGGTAAAATCCCTCTAGGGCAATCGACAAACTTGTTGGACACTGCTCGTGCAATTGTCGACTCATGTAAATGGAGTTCATCTGCAAGCCTCTGCATCGTTAATGGCTGTAACTTTCCATCCGGATCGGTAAAAAACTCATATTGGCATTTTGTGAGTGACGATGCGATTTTCTCCAAAGTTTCATTGCGTTGGTGAATATTGCGTAAGAACCATTTTGCCGAAACGATTTTTTGTTTGACGAATTCTTTTGTTTCTGAAGACATTGCAGGATCATCAAGATAACGCATATAGCGGCGGTTTAAGCGCAATGATGGCATCGATTCATCATTAATTTTGACGATCAATTTTTCATCTTCTTGAATGATGGTAACATCAGGAAAGATGGGCTGTATAGCTGTATTCGAAAAGCTTGCCCCAGGGTGTAAGTCAAGCTTTGAGATGACATCCCTGATTGCACATGCGATATCTCCTGAGCTACAGTTTTGTGCTTTTTGAATTTGAGGAATGTGGTTATTTAACAGATCCTCAAAATTACTTTCCACAAGTTTATAGGCTAAAGATTCCTTTTTCCCCAAACATCGCAGCTGAATTAATAAAGATTCCTGAAGACTTCTGGCTCCCACACCAATAGGTTCAAAATGTTGAATTTTGTAAAGAGTGTCAAGAAGTTCTGACAGCTCAAAACCGCTCAAAGATGCAATCTCAGAAAGGGGTGTATTTAAAAATCCGGAGCTATCAAAATTACCAATTAATGCTTCTGCCATAGCTTGATGTTGTGAAGTTTCAAAAGTTTCACGGGCCTGATGCATCAAATGCTCAAACAGTGATTCACGTGAAGAGATAGAATTTTCAATGAAGGTTCTTAACTTTTCATCTTCTGAACTAATTGTAGAACTATAGCCGCTGCTCTGGTCAAAATGCTCGCGTAAATCTTCATCTAATCTTTTTAAGATATCAAAATTATCCGCATCAAATGTAAGCTCTATCTCTGCAATGGACTCAGTACCTTCAGCAGCAGCATCGACCTCTTCAACATCATCGCTTCTAGAATCTTCTTCAGAGCTCTCTAAAATAGGATTTTGAACCAGTTCCTCATCAATGCGGTCTGCAAGCTCAATTAGCGGCATCTGCAAGAGGGAAATAGCTTGTTGCATTTGCGGAGACATGATCAATCGCTGCATTTGCCGAAGGTTCTGCCCCTGCTTTAAACGCAATTCCAAAGATGACGGCTGAGTCATAAGATCTCCCTTTTAAAAATATATACTGCCCTTAGCTCAATCTGAGAAATTTCGGCTGCGCGAAAGCCTCGAGGTTAAGCTTATTTAAAGGACCCTGTATTGTACAATACGGGGTCTTTAAATGAGCTCAACCCCGAGAGCTTTCGCGTTGCCCAAATTCTCAGATTGAGCTAAGGGCAGTATATACTCTATATTGAGTATATTAGCAAGTTAGTGAAATAAATGCCATAGAAAGAGGAGGGTCCTATGATACTTATGCAGCTGTCTCTGGACTAATGCACCTACATTTCCTCAATATGGTTTTGTGTTAAATTTTTAATTTGATAAGGTGAATTATACAATGAATATTGCACAAAGGATTGGAAATAATGAATTGGCAGACAATCGATTTTCAGGGCATCGCAGGGTTGGAAAGCTCACTAATTCATCAATTGCAGTTATATCTCGATGAAAAAGAATCCCATTTAGCGCAATTCATTGCTAATAGCATCCCTCAAATGACAGAATCCGGCCCTATGCCTTATCTGCCCGAACCGTTGACACGCACCAAACTTTCCGATGGAGTAGAAGCATTTTCAAGACGCGCGCATCAGGATATTAACCAGTCCCAAGTTTCCTCTGTGCCAGGATGGCAAAAAGTTGCCGATTCGATAAATAAGGCGATTTGGGAATATGTTGAAGTATTAGAAGGTAGTGCTGTAGAGCTTTATCAGCAGGTTGAACAAGTTGGATTTGAGCAATGGACGCCAACACTTATACAGATAATCGAAAGTATCAAAGACCTTTTACTTCACAGTATGGAAGATTTAAAATGGGCATACAAACGCTTGGAAAGCCAGCTGAAGGATTATCGTTCTCTATCAGATAACAATTCTTCTTTATGGGATGCAGTCAAAAACTTTTTTACAAATGATGGAATTCTCGATTCTGCTATCC
>JACCVN010000323.1 GCA_013698165.1 Parachlamydiaceae bacterium
TCCATAATCTGTAAGAGCGGTTTCCATGCAAATCTCTTCAATATCCATAGCGTGATGAGAAAAGCGATAATTTGGCTAATGATTTGTTTATAATCTAAATCCATGGAGATTTTTTAGCCCATTTTTCCTAGGAGGATGAAGAAAACAATTAGGGCATAGATAGTTAATGCCTCAATAAGTGCAGCACCGATAATCATGGTGGTTAAAATTTTACCTGAAGCTTCAGGTTGACGTCCAATTGCTTCCATAGCTTTTCTTACAGCCATACCAAGACCAATTCCAGAGCCAAGAGCTGCGATGCCGACTCCGAGGGGGCCTGATATAGCGATAACTGATGATAGGTCCATTTTTTACTCCTTATTGATTTAATGATCTTCTTTTTTATGAGGCATAGACAGCAATATGTAGACTGTTGTCAGCAGAGTGAAAACTAGAGCTTGCATAAGGCTGGTCAATATTCCTAACAACATGAATGGTACTTGCAATGGAAGTCCAACCGGTGAATTGAATGAGGCTACCATTCCAATTCCAAAGAGTGCGAATGCTGCGATTAGAATATCTTCTCCAAGAACATTTCCAAAAAGCCTAAGGGCCAAAGTTACAGGTCTTGAGAGTTGTATAAGCAATTCAATTGGAAACATCAAGGGGGCAATTAACCATTCGGTAAGATTTTTGGGAGAACCCGCAAGGTGGTAGAAATATCCCCCGACTCCCATATTCCAAAAATTGAGAAATTGGACATAGATAAATACGCAAATTCCTAAAGCGGCAGTAATATTGATGTTTGAAGAAGGTGACTTCATAAATGGCACCATGCCCGCAAGATTCATGCATAGAATGTAGATGAAGAGAGTTCCTAAAAAGGGAAGATATTTATCCCCTTCAGTACCTAGAACACCAACGACCAGACTTCTTAAGTTGTGGACAATAAGCTCTAAGAAATTTTGCATTCCTGAGGGGATTAAACGGTTATTTCGAGTCCCGAAATAGAAAAGAATCGCGATGAGACCGGCGATGATGACGGCAAAAATAATGCTATCCCAATCGTGTAAAAGTTCTGCCCAGTTGGAACCATGAAAACTGCGTAATATGAGTGTGATAAAATTGGGCAACTCGGGAACTGTACTCTCGATAGCCTCATGTTCATTTTCCATGGCAGTTATCAACCAGAGGTTTTTCGGCAGAATTTTTTTGCCGAGGATTTTTCGCGAGGGATGTTAGCATACCTACACCAAGTGTAGTAGCGAGAAATAACGAAAATCCACTCATCAAAGCATAAGCAGAAAAATCTTCAATGCTTAGCAATATATAGCCTATGAAATATAATAACGGGAATTTAACTCCTAGCAAAAAGTAATTTTTCCATTCATTTTTTCCGGTGGTGAAGAGAAATTTTTCCAATAGATGTTTGATCAGTAATAAGTTAACACTGCCCCAGGCTGCCCCGCAGAAAATTCCGAGTCCTTCGTAAAATTGATTGTCGTTCCAGAGAGCCAAGAAAATAAAGAGCGCGAAGAGAAAAGTGACTTTAATAACTTGATCGATAAATTTTAGCTTCAAACGTCTTCTCCAAATTTTTTAATAATTCGGTATGCTTCACGAAATCCTGCGATAAATCCGAGCAGGATTAACGAGAGCATAAATACGGGGGCCATATCAAAAGTTTTATCGAGCCAGTTTCCGATTAGCCATCCTATGACTGGCGGCACAGCTAATACGAAGGGAATGGTGATAAAAGCCCCCATTTGCTGGATCGACTTTTTTCCTTTATCGTCATTGTCATTCGTCAAGTGATACCTCAGTTATATGGCCAATACCTTACGCTGCCGGGTAATTTAGGTCATGTTAATTCTTCAGAAGAAATATCATTAACATCTGGGTTTTCAATTTCGGAATTAATGAATTCCAATTCGGAAGATGACAAAATTTCAGATTCAATTTCACTTGTTTTGGCCGGCAGAGACTTGTAATAATCGTAGCCTATTTTCGATAAGAATCCTAAAGGTAGTGCTACACACATTGTAATCATTAGGACATTAGAAATTATGGCAGATTTATTTGTTTCAAGTAGACTTGATAATCCATTTCCGCATAGATCAGGCAGTGATGACACCTGTGATCCATTTCCGAACAATTCCTGTATTGCCCCCATACATTCCTTAGTGGGTGGATAATTATACCAAGTACTATTCAATGCCTTAGTACAGCAGGTGTTTATGGCAGTGAGTGCGTTTATGCGTTGGCTTGGCAAAGGGATTAAAGCATAAATTGAGTCAAATAAGCTTAAACTGCATATACATGCACTTAAACTGATCATCTGAAAAGTATAAAAATGGCATTTTTTTTCCGCTGTATCGCCTTCGATGAATCGTGCAGGGGATAGGGGAGAAACATAATTATTTATTTTCTTTCTAATATTCATTACTGAGGAAACTGCCATTAAGGTAGCTAAAATACCGATAAATAAATTTGACCCTAGTTTTACTGAAAGGTTTACATCAAGTTTATCAAAGGTCTGGGAGATGCTTTGTAAGGAGAAAATCGAAGTGCCGGGACCGAAAATTTTTACGATATGCTCACGACAAGATAGACTTCCCAGAAAAGAGTCATCGACGATTTTCCCTTTAAATAGATTGTCAGTGCATTTATTAATCGTCATTGCAAGAGTTGAACGCGCCAAGGCCGAATTGTATACCGAATAGAAAGAGCTAGCCGCTGTGTATATGCCTGTGGGCAAGAATATCTGATGCTTAAGATTAATAAGGGATTGCATATCTGCTCCTAAAAGGGTTAAGCAAGTTTTTTTTCCTAGCTTTTCATAAATGTAAATCTATGGCTATAGAAATATGGTTTTGTCAAATATTTCTATATGCGCATAGTCGTATGCTGTAAAAGGAGAAGATCTAAGTCTTGGCCTTGCCCAAATCTTGTATAAACTGCCTTTAGCTCAACCGCGAGAGCTTTGGCGCAGCCGAAATTTCTCAGATTGAGCTATGTTGAGATATCTTTTTTTGGATTGTGAGAACGTGTTACCCTTCGGCCTATCTTTTCAAGCAGAAACAATGCCTGGCATGTTATATTCACGTTATGAAATTATCAAGGATCCTTTAGGGATGGACGATTTATATCCCAAAACTATATATTAATTTTTACTGTTTGATAAAATGAGCGACGTTATTTCTAAAATAGGCACATGGG
>JACCVN010000335.1 GCA_013698165.1 Parachlamydiaceae bacterium
CTTCAAGTTTTTGACGATAGAGCATCATATAGGTAAAAAGCTTGCGAGCAAGCTTATGACTATATTTTTCAACATAATTATAATGAGTCCCTAATTCCCCTAAATCTTGATAGGAATTTCCCCAAAGGCCTTTGAACATCTGTTTTGGATACCAAAGAGAATAAAACTTTAAAAGATTGAATGCAGTTTTAATCTTAGTTCCGATGGAAGCTTTTCTTGAAAGAAGAGGCCCCGCTTGTTTCAAATGAGGATCTATCGCTTCGCGGGCTAAGAAAAGTTTCATGATTTCTGATGAACCTTCGAGGATAGTATTAATGCGACAATCGCGCATCATCCGTTCTACCGGATAACCTACTTCACCCCTAGCGATCAATGAAGAAGCCTTTTCGTACCCTCTTCCCCCGCGCAGCTGCATTGTAAGATCGATAATCTTCCATAGGGATTCAGTACAGAATAGTTTAGCCATTGCGGCCTCAATGCGGATATCTGCAGAAGCATTATCGCTCCAGCTACTCGTCAGCCAAGTCATCGCTTCCATCGCCAAGGTTGTAGCAGCAATGTAGGCAATCTTATTTCGGCCAGCTTCATGCAGACCTACCGGCATTCCCCATTGTACACGTTCTTTGCCCCATTTTCTTGAAATTAGCAATGATAGCTTTGCAGCCCCAGTGCATGCTGCGGGCAAGGTTAGGCGCCCCACATTAATTGTCGCCAGCGCCATCGCAAGACCACGCCCTTCGCCGGCAAGCAGATTTTCTTTTGGGACTATTACATTTGTGAATCTTAGCAATCCGTTATAGATAGCATTTAATCCCATGAAATTGCAGCGGTGGACAACTTTGACTCCCGGAGAATTCATCTCTACAATAAATGCTGAGATTTGTTTTTTTTCTTTGCCATTCACAATTTTTGGCGCAGTTTTAGCCATGACGATAATCACTTCAGCTATAGTTCCATTTGTGCACCATAACTTATCTCCGTCAAGAACATAGTGAGAGCCATCGTCTGATAATTTCGCTTCGACAGTCATTTGGGCAGGGTCGGACCCTACATCCGGTTCTGTCAGTGCAAAAGCAGAGATTGCACCTTGACGAAAGCGCGGAAAATACTTTTTCTTTTGCTCTTCAGTTCCAAACATTTTTAGGGGCTGAGGCACTCCTATCGATTGATGAGCAGAGATTAATACTGCTGTAGAACCACAATAAGAGGCGACTTTCATGACGATTCGGTTATAATTTGCTTGTGAAAAACCAAGACCGCCATATTCCTTTGGAATTTTCATTGCAAAAACCCCTATGGCTGCCATCTCTTTTATGAGCTCTTTTGGGATTTCTCGGGTTGCATCGACTTCTTCAGGATCCAGTTTTTCTTTTAGAAGAATGGTCAATTTTTCAATGAATTCGTCAGCTTCTTTTTTATCACTGGCTGTTTGCTCAGGAAAAGGGAAGACCATATCAGGCGTGAAGTCTCCCATGAAAAGACTTCCGCCAAAGCTTTGCTTTAGGAATTCCTTTTCACGCGCATCTTCGGCAATTTCAAGGGCTTGAGATTTACCTTCGTTGTCTCCCTTGGAAACAAAATCCGAAACACTTTCAGCAGCAGTTTCCCGAGGATTTTCTTCTGTTAAATTTGGCATGATTCGTAACCACTTTTGTTAAATGTAATGCTTGAAATCACTCTAATATATTTTATATATGTAATCAATTTTTGATTTTTGTCCCTCTTCCAAGTTCACGTAGCAGACGCCAATGTGAAGCTATGGCTGCTAGCATAGAAGGGCTTTCGCGATAAGGCAGATTAAACTCTGCGGCAGTCTTTTTGACAATAGGCGCAATCGACGGATAATGCACATGCGAAACATAGGGCATCAGGTGGTGTTCAATTTGAAAATTGAGTCCCCCTAAAAAATAGGTTAGAAAGATGTTTTTTGTTCCGAAGTTAGCGGTAGTATACATTTCATGCTCTCCCCAAGGTCGGTCGATAGTCCCCTCTTTAGATGGAGCAGGAAATTCCAGATTTTCTACCATATGCGCAAGTTGAAAAACAAGAGCCACGGCAAAACCTCCAGCTACTTGATAACCTAGATAACCCAAAAGAATTTGCCACCACGGTAAAGTCATGACATACATTGGAATAGCCAAAAATATAAGAAAGTTTATAGCTTTAAAAGCAAAAAAAATGAGGAGATCACGACGGGAAATTTTGTTTATTTCGCGAACAATTGTTGCGTAGTCAGAGTAAAAAATCCAATTTATCCCCACAAGAGAATACAAAAGCCAAATATAAACTGATTGCCAGCGGTGGAACCAATAATGTTTATCATCAGGAGTTAGTCTAAGTAGAAAAGGTTTATCTATATCAGGATCTAAGCCGGGAATATTCGTATAAATATGATGCCCGGCATTATGAGTCATTTTCCATACCAGAGAACTTAGCCCCACAAAATCATAGGTATATCCAAGATACAGGTTCACTCGTGGATTTGCGGAATATGAACCATGAAGACAATCGTGGCACAGGTTAACGCCAATAAACCCTGAAACCATGCCTAGAAGCATAGACATTGGAAATAATATCCAAGGTGAGAACAGTTGCCAAATAATTGAAAAATATAAGAACAATCCTAGAGCAATATGTAAGATCACTTTCGTATGTGTCGTCCAGGTTGCATAGCGGTGCACCCCTTGCTGATTTAGATATTGATCAACCCTTTGTCTGACAACAGTTAAGAACTGCTCTCCATTGCCCGTTGTGAATCTAATTTTTTTGCTCTTCATTGCAATTTCCCTTTTTTTCCGAAGGATATTTTATTTGAATTTAAAATGAAATGG
>JACCVN010000343.1 GCA_013698165.1 Parachlamydiaceae bacterium
GTGCAGGCACTCGTCTTTATCCTGCAACTGCTGTGATCTCCAAGCAACTGCTGCCGGTCTATGACAAGCCCATGATTTATTATCCTTTGTCTGTGCTGATGCTTGCAGGCATTCGCGACATACTGATTATTTCAACTCCGACAGACACACCACGATTTGAAAAGTTGCTTGGAGATGGATCACAATGGGGAGTCAATATTTCCTATGCTATTCAGGAAGCTCCTAATGGATTGGCAGAAGCATTCCTTATTGGCGAGTCATTCATTGATGGTAATCCCTGTTCTTTGGTTCTGGGTGATAATATTTTCTATGGCAGCGAGCTTACTCATCTCTTGCAGGAGGCTGCTCAAAAGCCTTCTGGAGCCACTATTTTTGCTTATAAGGTTCGGAATCCTGAAAGATATGGCGTCATCGATTTTGATGCTGAGATGCGCCCTGTATCGATTGAAGAAAAACCGAAAAATCCAAAATCTCGTTTTGCGGTCACCGGATTGTATTTCTATGATAAGAATGTCAGCGCTATGGCGCGCACGCTAACACCTTCTGCCCGAGGGGAATTGGAAATTACCGATCTTAATCGTCTCTACCTTAAGCAGGGGCAGCTCGATGTAAAAATCCTGAATCGCGGTATGGCTTGGCTGGACACAGGAACCTTTGAATCACTTTTGGAAGCTTCAATGTTTATTCAGACGATTCAAAAGCGCCAGGGTGTGAAGATCGCTTGCCTTGAAGAAATTGCCTACAAAAAAGGGTATATTAGCGCTGAGGCCATCCAAAAGGCCGCTGCCAAGATGCACAACAGTGATTATGGCAGCTATCTTTTAGAGGTGCTTGATTCCCCATGATGAAAGTAATTGAAACAGCTATTTCAGGCGTAAAATTTATCATCCCCACAGTTTTTGTCGACGATCGCGGCTATTTTCTCGAAAGCTATCATGCAGACCAAATGGCATCGATGATCGGGGAAAATTGTCATTTCGTTCAAGATAACCACTCTCATTCCAAGAAAAATGTTCTAAGAGGCCTGCATTATCAGATCCGTCAGCCTCAAGGTAAACTTGTACGGGTTATCAGTGGGGAGATTTATGATGTGGCTGTTGATCTGCGTAAAAGTTCCCCAACTTTTGGTCGCTGCGTTTGCTCCTATCTAAGCTCAGAGAATAAAATGATGGTTTGGATTCCTCCTCATTTTGCCCATGGTTTTCTAGTCCTTTCTGAATCGACAGATGTCATTTATAAGACCACGGATTACTATTCTCCAAGTAATGAGAGGTGCTTGAGATGGGATGATCCCGATCTTGCGATCGAATGGCCAGTAACGCAATCTGTGCTCCTATCTCCTAAAGACCGACAGGGTGGTTTTCTGAAAGAAGCTGAAGTTTTTACATGAGTAACATTCTGCTTATCGGAGCTTATGGTCAAGTAGGATATGAGTTGCGAAGTACGCTAGCAGGGCTTGGCAAGGTCATCGCATGCACTCGCAAGGAATTGGACCTTGGAGACCCTGATCAGATTAGTTCACAAGTCCGGCGCCATAAGCCCTCCATAATCGTCAATGCGGCGGCATATACGGCTGTCGATCGCGCAGAGAGTGAATCTGAGATGGCAATGAAAATCAATGGGATCGCGCCGGGTGTGCTTGCAGAAGAAGCTAAACGGTTGAATGCCTTGCTCGTGCATTATTCCACAGATTATGTTTTTGACGGTCTTTCAAAGGTCCCGTACACAGAAGAGGATGCCCCTAACCCCATCAACGTGTATGGCCAGAGTAAACTTACTGGTGAAAAAAATATTCAAGCTGTCGAGGGACGCCATCTGATTTTGCGGACGAGCTGGGTTTACAGTCCCCTTGGTCACAATTTTCTAAAAACGATGCTTAAGTTGGCCGATTCCGGAAAAGAAATTAGTGTGGTCACAGATCAGGTCGGAGCGCCGACATGGAGTCGTTTTTTAGCAGAATACACGGCAAAATTATTATTAGTTTTAGAAAATAACAAAGATTCGGCTTGTTTGTGCGGTCTTTACCATTTAACACCCTCCGGTTCGACCAGTTGGTTTAATTTTGCAAAAGCGATTTTTGCTCATCAAGGTAAAAAGCCGATTCTCAATGCCATTACCACAGATCAATATGTTTCAGCAGCTAAGCGACCGCTTAATTCTGTGCTCTCAAGCAACAAATTGATAAATACCTTCGGAATGCAATTACCTTCATGGGAGCAAGGCTTAGAGCATTGTCTAAAAGAGTTAAACCAAAGACAATAAGAATAATATGGAAAATAATCATCACGACAACTCCGAAATTACGAGTGTGCAAAATCCGCGTATCAAACAAGTCGTGAATCTCCGGAATCGTTCCGAAAGAGAAGAAACAGGTACTTTTATTATAGAGGGCTACCGTGAACTCTATAGGGCTATTGAAAATGGTCAATCTGTCCAAACTCTCTATTTTTGTCCTTCACTATTTCTTGGCAGCAATGAAGGGGCTTTAATCGAAAAAGCAGAACGTGCAGGCGCCCAACTTCTGTCTTGCAACGAAAAGGTGTTTCGCAAAATTTCCTACCGCGATCGTCCCGATGGTCTTTTGGCTGTTGGAATTCAAAAGCATCTTCTTTTAAAGGATCTTCAAGCGCGAATAGCAAATAAAGATGCCCCCTTTTTAGTTGTGGCGGAAGCCATCGAAAAGCCAGGTAATTTGGGAACAATTTTGCGCTCCTCAGATGCTGTCGGTGTTGACGGCTTGATTGTATGCGACCGATGTACGGATATTTTCAACCCAAATGTTGTTCGCGCTAGCGTGGGCACACTGTTTACTGTGCCGGTTGTTGAAGCCGAAGGCATAGAAACACTGTCTTGGCTGAAAAAACAAGGGATCAAAATCCTGGCCGCCACCCCTTCAGCAACGCTTGAATACACGCAAGTAGATATGCAAGGACCTCTCGCTATAGCCGTAGGCACTGAACAACTAGGGCTTTCCAAAAAATGGATGTCCCAAGCGGACTTGCAAGTACGCATTCCAATGAATGGTGTTGCAGATTCGCTCAATGTTGCCATGGCCACAACCCTATTGCTCTATGAAGCACTGCGGCAGAGAAGCAAAACGTAACTCACATGTAGGCTGCTGCGTCTTGCAGGAGTCAGCGGAGCGTAAACGCTGTTTCTTGCCCACTCTAAACTCCTGCTGCGTGACGCAGCAGCCTACATTGTCCATATGTCTAGCCGCTTTACACCAAATTTCAAAATTGACGGAAATACTATGCTTACACCTGAGATCCTCTATCTCGACAATCATGTGCTAGTTGCTTACAAGCCTGCAGGTATGATCACACAGCCAAATGAAAGTGATCAGCTCTCTCTTGAAGAGTGGGCCAAGCAGCAAGTCAAAGAACGATTTAATAAGCCTGGAGCTGTATTTTTACACGCTTTGCACCGCCTGGACAAGCCAGTCTCCGGCCTTGTGCTTTTTGCACGCACGAGCAAAGCGCTAAGCCGCCTAAATGTTTCTATGCGAAGCAAGAAAACATCTAAAATCTACCTTGCTAAAGTTGAAGGGGCTCCTAAACCGTCTGAAGGTGTTTTAGAGCATTATCTTTTGCATGGCGACCATAGGGCGGAACTATCGACAAAACAAAACCCCGCCGCAAAATTGGCGCGTTTGCACTATCGGACATTCAAAAGCGATTCAAAGCATACGTGGTTAGAAATTGAGCTGGATACTGGCCGATATCACCAAATTCGCATTCAACTATCAACCATAGGACATCCGATCGTTGGCGATCTAAGATATGGTAGTAAAGAGGCCCTGCCGGGTGGAATTATTGCATTGCAACATTCTTGTTTTGAATTTCCGCATCCCATTTCCGGTGAAATGATAAAAGTTGAAGTGAAAGAAGAAAATTCCAAATTTTGCTAAAAAGTAAATTTCCACAGAAACCATTAAAAAATTTTACACTATTCATATTTTCCGCAATTAGACCCCACGCATTTTCAGAAGCACTCCACAATTGACATGAAACTTGAATGAGGATAAAATAGTTTAAAAAACGTTCAATAGGAACTTCAATGCTAAAAAAATATGTAATCTACTTTTTGTTGTTATTGTCTTTTGGAGCGGTGTATGTCCATGCAGACGAGACGCTTTCTTACAATGTTAAGAAAAAAGTCTATATGTCTTCAGTGGTGTTTGAATTGAATGCCAAGAAATCGATGATTGGTACTGTTGTTAAGAGCCCTTTTCGGCTGCGCACAAATTACGATTTATATGATGCCAGAGGTGTTTGGCAAGCTTCGGCAGTCTGCCGTATTCTTACTCTAGGTCTATTCTACGACTGGGGAACGGAAATGGACTTCTACGATCCTGCAGGCGCTTATATTGGGATGATCGATGGTCAAGTGGTGACTGAGGCCTCAGCAAAATTTAGTTTCTATGATGCTGAAGGTTCACATGTAGGTATTGCCTACCTGGACGTTAATAACACGGGCTTCACAATTGTTAATCCGGAAAATCAGTATCACACGATAGCGCAGTACACACGCAACTTTGTAGAAAATACTTTGGATACTTGGGATGTAATCATTTATGATCAAAGACAAATTCCGGCAGAACTGCTGCATGTCTTTGGCGCTTTTGCAGTCGACCGCCAAGGCTCTTTTAAAGCCGATACCTAGTAAACTGTCAAGGTAGAATTTTCGACTAGTTCTTCATCAAAGCCCCGTGGTTTGCCGATCGTTTATAGCCGCTGGCGTAAGCCAGTGGTCTATAGTTCGTACATTTTTAGGAAGGTGTAAATCCTTTATGCCGTCCCTTCAGGACTCACGCAACTACTATACTAACCCAGGCCTCCGCTACGCTGCGACCTGGGCTATATTATGCCGTCCTTTCAGGACTTAGTGATGGCTAATAATACTCATAAT
>JACCVN010000594.1 GCA_013698165.1 Parachlamydiaceae bacterium
TTCAACCATTCAAATGATTGATTAATAATATCGGGTCTTTTGCGAACATAATGGTCCATATCTTCAACTCTTAGATATGTCACATTAGAATTATTCTAGGAGGATATTATGACAAAAGAAAAAAAGCCACCCACGCACATACAGAAAAAAGAAACTCAACATCCAGGCTCAAATACCAGATTAATCAAAATTTTAGAAGATGTCCCTGATCCAAGAGGGCCATCCTGTAATTGTAAACACCCTTTAACCACAATCCTTTTTATTACAATAGTTTGCAGTTTGTGTGGAGCAAACGATTGGGAAATTATAGTAGTGCAAGCGCAAGCAATGAGAGATTGGTTATCTCGCTATATTGATATCTCAGGGTATACCTTGCGTAAGGACTTTTAAAAGGTTGTTTGAGGCAATCTCCGCAGACAAAATGGAAATAATGCTTATTGATGTGATGGATATCTTAAGAGAAAAAAAAGATAGGGATGTTCAGTTTTGACGGCAAAACTTTACGCGGTACATCGGCTTCAGAAAAAGGTTTAAAAGGGATTCATATACTAAATGCATGGAGTAAAGATAATAGGTTTTGTATTGGGCAAATTAAAGTAGATGATAAATCAAATGAAATTACGGCTATACCTGAGCTAATGGATCTTTTAGATTTAAAAGGAACAATCATTACTGCAGATGCTTTAAATACGCAAAAAACAACTCCATCCAAAACTATTGAAAAAGTAGCAGATTATTTTTTACCAGTTAAAGGTAATCATCCCACCTTACTTGAAGAAATAATATTGTTATTTAATGAAGCCGAACAAAAAGGGTATAAGGGCTTTGATGCTGACAACTTGGAGACTCTAGAAAAAGCACATGGACGTGCTGAAAGTCGTAAATATTATTCGATTGATGCAGAAGATCTTCCAAGTGCGCAAGAATGGGCTGGCATGAAATCTGTGGGTAAAGTTATTAGAGAAAGAACTGAAAAAGCCAGTACAACAAAAGAAATCCATTATTATATATCTAGTTGCGAAGTAGATGCTGAAATATTGGAAATGGCTACAAGAGGTCATTGGGGAGTTGAAAATGGTTTGCATTGGTAATTAGATGTAATATTGAGAGAAGATAAACAGAGGTATAGAGAAAGAAATGGGGCTCGTAATATGTCCACAATTAGAAAGATTATATTGGGGCATTGGGGCGAGACAAGGCTATTAAGTGTGGAAGAGAGAGTAAGAGATTACTAGCTGCCACAGACCCGATGTATCGCGAAAAGATTTTAAAAAATCTTTTTTAATGTCCGATGCCCTGAGTGCCAAGGTGTCAGGCTTACACTATTTTCGGGCTGATGTTAAAATAGGTTTGATGTTAACATAGTTTTGATGTTGACATAGTTTTGATATTAACCTATACTTATATATGAAAAGTTGCAAATCGCACACCACATTCTTTACTGAAGGTGAACATGCTTCAAACATTTAAAGTAGATTTAAATATAGATAAGTAAAAGTTTAAAAACTAAATAAAAGAGAGATTTAAAATGAATTTTACATATTTAAATTCGGGCATTAGATATGCTATTGCTGCTTTATTCGTTATGTCAGCCGGTATGTGTTGGGGCATGCCCGCATACTCTGCCACTCCTAAACACCAGGTTGTATATATTATCCAAGAGGCTGATGAGAACGAGAGTGAAGGGCTGATTGTAACTGATATTGGACTTGTCGGCTTTATTGTAGACGAATGGGGAGATAACTCGCTGGGACTGGTACCAAATAAGGGTGACGTTCTGGAAATCTTCCAAGAAGAGGATGATGACATTTGGGGTTTCAGACATAATCAATCTGGCGATCTGATCTATATATACGAAATAGGCTTTAGTGATCTGAAGCATCATCGTATAAAAAAATTTAATTTAGAAGAGGAAATCGTGCAATTAGACGATGGCACATTTTATCAAATCATGTACGATGGAGACGATGAAGACTTTGAGGAGACTACTGAGTGGAAACAAGGGCAGAGTGTGTGGATAGTGACCTGTCGTTGGAACGATTCTCTTCAATTTCTGTTGAATATCGATACTCAAGAGCTACGGGAAGTGAAACCTATTAACCGCTCACTCAGAAAAGGGAAAAGGGGTCCGGCCTAGGGTGTTGAATCCGTATCAAATTAAAATAATTAAATTACCGCAGCTTTTTTCCTGTGGCCGAAAATCTTTTTGCGCAAACTTGACATGGTTTCTCCGACAATGTTTTTAGACCAATTATAAAAATCAGTACATGAAGTTGCTTCTAATCCTTTTTTCACTTCGGATTCTGATAACTTCTCTCCTACATATAAAGGTATACTTAGGGTATTCGAACTTATTTCCTAGGCTTCCTCTAGGCTGATGTGAGACCTCTTTTTGCTTTCCAAACACAGACTCTAAAACTTCTGTTGACCCTGTAGCGGTGATTCCTTCAGGTACTTTATCTACTTGGCAAAGGCTATAAAACTCCAACAAAAATTCGATCCTGCAGAAAAA
>JACCVN010000393.1 GCA_013698165.1 Parachlamydiaceae bacterium
CATAAACCATCCTATACATCCTGGAAAGAAACTTTTTCGTACTAAAGAGCATACGGAAGAACTTATCAATTACACTGATATCAACGGTAAGCCTGTTTTCACCCTGTGGAAATGGATTACGGAATCATTGTGGTTTTCCCAATTTGCCAATCAGCATCCTGATGTAAAAATAATTAATGCGACTGAAGGGGGCATCGGATTCACCGGAATTCCCAATCTCCCTTTGAAAGAAGTTGCAGAGTTATATCTCAGCCAGCAGTTTGACTTTAATGCTCGGATCTTTGGGGAAGTTCAGGACCATCCTATGCCGGCTATTGCCACTACTGAATTTGTGACAGAAGCTATGGAAACGTTTGCTAAAAGTCTTGAGAAATCAATTGCTCTGCTGCATACAAAAATGAATCAGTCTATCCAGGAAAGTGTCGACAAAGACCTATCTTCCGCACAAGTAAATTTGGACCTTCCGTTGAAAGCACAGCAAAGTAACGCTATCAACGATGAGCTTAGAGATGAAATCGCTTACCGCTTTCTTCTTAAAAAATTTGAAGAGTCCTACAATAACTTGTATCGAAGCGTAATTTGGCGTCTAGATCTCGATGCTGAATTCTCTTCTCCTAAGGAATTGGAGAGCAAACGTCTCGAATTCAAAATCCAACTTCTAACTTATCTAGGTCAAACGGCTGCAGCATCACTTCAGCTAATCAAAATGGTGCTAAAGTTCCATCATGATCGAGCGCAAGTTTCTACTGAAGAGGCTTCACAATCTCTATGGCACAGCAAGACACAAAATGAAACGACTAATCAAGCAGTCTATTCGTTTGAAGAAGGTAAATTAAGGCTTTTTGATCCTGAGTTTGATCTGAATTATGAGGAGATTTTTATACCCGACGAAGAGGGTAAATTCCGTTTATATGATGACTCTGGCAGGCTGAAGCATGAGTACTTTTTGCGAAATGGTAAGCTGCATGGACCCAGCCGCTTTTATAATCAAGAGGGGATCATATTAGCGCAAAATTGGTATATCGACGGGCTGTTGCAAGGAAAATCATTGAAGTATTTTTCTACGGGAGAGCTTTACGGCATTCAACGCTTCCGCAATGGGGCCAAGCATGGAAAGCAAGAGCTGTTTTATAAAACCGGATCTGTCCGATCCATCATTCCCTTTAAAGATGGGGTGTTGGATGGCGAAATGATCCTCATCCATGATAACGGTGTGCAATCACGCTCCTTATATTTTGTAGGGGGCAAGCGAAATGGGATTGAACAGTTTTGGAATAAGAAAGGGCTTCTCATCATCAAAGGCGAATTTAAAGATGATATGCCTACAGGTTCAGCTTACCTATGGTATGACAATGGCGCTCTTGCCCAAGAAGCAAGCTATGGCCCTGAGGGCGAGCAGGTCCTGCTAAAGAGATGGACTTCTACAGGAGTAGAACTGCAAGAAAGTCAATGGAAGCACCTGGATTATTTTGAAGACATTGCCCAACAAACCGGTTTTTTAACCAATAGCCTTTCAGGAATCCTTGAGCAAGCGAACGTCGTTGCTCAAATTGTGTCTGATACAGGCGAAAGCCTAAAGAAGGGTGAAGCACCTAATCTAGGGAATATGACTGAAGAGTTTGCTTCTTTGAAGCAAGAGCTAGAAAAACTCCAGGCAATTCAAGAGCTAATGCTCTATGAATCAGGCCTAGATGGTAAAAAACCGGATGAAGCCATCTGGAAAACACCTTCTATTCAACGTGAACTTCAACATAAGCTCGAGGGTGTGACCAAACAGCTTAAAGAAGGGGTCTCTAAACTGCACACTTCCTTAATCCACACTGTGGACGACCTTAAAGCCCAACAAACAAAAAAGGACGAGCAAGCCCCTCCCTCCAAGGATGAAGGCTAAAGGATGAAGACGTCCATTACCCCATTTTTATTACACGAACCTAATCTGAAGAACTCCCAATACCCAGTCAATATTCAAATTGCCTTTAAGTTTCCTATCCTTTGAAAGAGTTAATAGAGCGTTATGCAGTTCTGGAGGCCTGATCCCGTTCATAATTCTTCCTCCACCTAAAGCGTAGATTTATTTGTAAAATCAAAACATTGACCTTTTTTCACAAAGCCTTGAAAGCCATCTTTTTTGGCATTAGGCAGTGGTCCGGGATTGTAATGATAAAGCCACATTTTATGTTTTATATCGGGATTAAGAGTAATCAAATCCCGATAATGCGCATGCACATTGCTAAACATACTTGATGTTTCACAGTCTTGAAAAATGATGTCAGCTTCCTCATAGTAGCCCATGAGATGATCAGGGGTAAATTGAGTATCGGTTGTTATAAATATCTTTAGGTCATCTACCTTAAAAAACAATCCAAAGCTGGGCATAGTCGCGAATTTCGACTTAATATGGATTGTTTCAACAATAGAGAATTTTATATTCGAC